>NZ_JAAFZF010000019.1:0-53360 GCF_010614825.1 Neobacillus sedimentimangrovi | reverse complement strand
TTCAAACCATTTTAAATGTTGAACTTTTTGCCATCGATAATCATGAACTTTGTTGGTGAGCTGACCACAGTCAGGACAAGGGTGAGGCTTTCGCTCCATTTCCACATAGAGGAAGATTTTACCTTTACGCTCCTCCATTTTTATCACCTGACAGCCTTTTAATCCTGGGATATTCATGATAGAATTCATAGTACACGCAACTCCATTCTTTTTGCTTGTTTCTGGACAATTCAAGTATAAAAGAATGACGGGGGTGCGTGTCTTTTTTTTGACCAAAATTGTATGAAAACCCCAACATTTATTATAGAGCCGAAAAGATTAAATCGGAAATAAAAAAACGAAGTCACCAATAGGGTTGACTTCGTTTTTAATAAATTAGTTAGCTTTAGCCACTTGCTCTTCCATATTTTCTTTTTCATCGTCTCCCAACATTTTCACAAGCTTCTTAGAAAGTGAAAGGAGAATAAGTCCAAGAACAATGACAGAAACACCGATTACTGAAAATACTTCAAAGTATCCCATACTTTCAGTAAAAGCACCTAATTGACCAGCAATAATATTGGCGACAAAGGAGCTTGCCATCCAAACAGCCATCAATAAAGATGAAAATTTAACTGGTGCATATTTACTTACAAATGATAAACCAACAGGAGACAAGAATAACTCACCGATTGTATGGAAGAAATAAGTGAAAATAATAAATAAGATATTTGCTTTTACAGTAATATTGGTTTTATCGCTACCTGTTTGCATGATCGCAAATAATAAGACAATAAAACCAAGACCAAGCATAATCATTCCTAATCCCATTTTTGTTGGAACGGCCAGGTCTCCACGTTTCGAATTAGACAATTTAACCCATAGCATGGAAACAAGTGGTGCTAAGATAATAATAAATAATGGATTAACCGATTGGAACCAAGAAGTTGGAATTTCCCATCCAAAAATTGTACGATCAATAAACTTATCTGTATAAATGCTTAGTGCTCCGCCAGCTTGTTCAAAACCAGCCCAGAAGAACACAACGAATGTTGCTAAAATAAAAATGACCGCTGTTCTGTTCTTTTCTACTTTAGTCAAAGTTTGTTTTTCAACTGTTCCTGAAGTAGAAACTTTTGGTTTTCCAACTGGTTTTTTACCAATATCTCCTAAGAATCGATTCCCTAGTGCATTAAATAATACTTGTCCAATCACCATACCGATTGCTGAAGCAAGGAAACCATATTTATATCCGTATTCAACAACTCCGTTTGCTTGAACGGCAAACCATTTATCTGTAATGGCTCCAATGACTAATGGTGCGAAGAATGCGCCCGTGTTGATACCCATGTAGAAAATCGTAAATGCTGCGTCCCGACGTTTATCTTTTGGACCATATAGTTCACCAACGATAGTGGAAATATTTGGTTTGAAGAACCCGTTACCAATAATTAATAATCCTAATCCGATATAAACGGCGGTGAAACTTTGGTGGGCAAACAGGACGAGGTTTCCGCATGCCATGGTAATACCACCAATGGTGACAGCAAGTCTTTGTCCTAAAAATCTGTCAGATAAATAACCACCAATTAAAGGTGTAAAATAAACGGCTCCTGTGAAAAATCCGTAAAGCATTAGGGCCGTACTTTCTTTCATTCCTAATCCGCCACTAACTAAAGACTTCGTTAGATATAGGATAAGAATAGCTCTCATACCGTAATAACTAAAACGCTCCCACATTTCTGTCAAAAATAACAGATACAAACCAGGTGGGTGCTTTTTGGATTGATGATCCATTGTAGCTTCCATTTTGTATTCCCCCTGAAGATGAATGTTATTTGGGTATAATTATCTTAATTTAAAAACATTTGAATCGTCAATGAATTATTAATAAAAACCAATATTGGAAAAATTGATAATTCCGTTTATATTTAGTTAATTATTGTGTCTACATTGAAAATATTGAATTTATGATTTTTATATTTGGAATAAATATGTAAAAACAACTAATAATTACTATATTAAGAAAACAAGATGAGAGTGTACTACTTTATATCGTTTCATAACTGCTATCTTCTTATTTAAAAATGATTGATTGAACAAAAACTAATTTCTGTAAGAAATATTACCGGCATTGTGTCACAATTGGCTCGTATCATTTCAACCAGCAATTTAATTTTGTTTTCCCTACTTTTTATAAAAGTATGTGGTCATGGAGACTTACAAATACTGTAAAGAAACAAAATGAATGGATTAATTTTTCCATTACGCTTGTGAAGTTCCCTTCTTAATTTTTTGAAAAAAATCAATAAAATGGGCTAATTTTTAATTGACCTTAACGTTGCGTAAAGGTGTATTGTGTACTTAAGAGGAGGTGAAATGATGGAGTATACAGTGCAGAAGCTTGCAAATTTAGCGGGTATTAGTACGAGAACCATTCGATATTATGATGAAATTGGTATTCTTAAGCCGGCAAGAATCAATTCTTCAGGATATCGGATTTATGGTCAAAGGGAAGTGGACCGTTTGCAGCAAATTCTATTTTATCGAGAATTAGGTGTTTGTTTGGATGATATTAAGTCGATCATGACAGACCCTTCCTTTGATGGTGCTAAAGCACTGGAAGAACATCTGAAAAAGCTCCTCGAAAAACGAAAACAATTAGATTTATTAATTGCGAATGTCAAAAAGACAATCGCTGCAAAAGAAGGGAGAATTCACATGTCGGATAAAGAAAAGTTTGAAGGCTTTAAGAATAAAATGCTTGAAGAAAACGAAAAGAAATATGGAAAAGAAATTCGAGAAAAGTATGGGGAAGAAGTGGTAGAAAAATCTAATGAGAAATTCCGAAATATGACAAAAGAGCAATATGAAGAAGTAACTCACTTAGAAAAACAAGTTACTCAGACATTGGCTGAAGCCTTCAAAACGGGTGACCCTAAAGGAGAGCTCGCTCAAAAGGCAGCCGATCTGCATAAAAAATGGCTTATGTATTTTTGGCCTGAATATAGCAAAGAAGCCCATGCTGGTCTAGCTCAAATGTATGTAGACGATGAAAGGTTCAAAGCCTACTATGATAAAGAACAACCAGGTACTGCGGAATTTTTAAGAGAGGCTATTCTTGTATATACGGGAATAAAACAATAATATTTCATAAAAACTTTTCTTAAAATAATATAATCTCTTTTTGAGGGTATTTTCATTAGTGCTTTAACGTTTTACTGTTCTAATGAAAATACCCAATTTTTTAAATTTTTAAAAATTCATTATTGACAATTTTCGATAAAAAAGTAAAAATAAAAATAATCTGATTATATATAAATTTACTATATTGTTATATTTTTGAATTATAAATTAATTTCAGGCAGGTGTGAATGTGAGTAAAGAACCAATTCTTCGAATAAATGACTTAAAGATATCGTTTCAATCCGGAAAAAAATTGGTAACGGCAGTTGACGGAGTGAGTTTTGAATTAAAAGAAGGAGAGATTCTTGGAATAGTCGGGGAATCCGGTAGCGGAAAGAGTGTCACATCCCTCGCATCGATGGGACTGATTCCCTCACCACCGGGAAAAATTGAAAAAGGCGAAATTATCTTTAATGGAAAGAATTTAACCAATATTTCTGAAAAAGAATGGCGGAAAATCCGGGGAAACCAGATTTCAATGATTTTCCAAGAACCGATGACCTCTTTAAATCCGTTATTTACTATAGGAAATCAGTTGATGGAAGCGATCCGATTACATACGAACCTCTCTAAGGCAGAGGCGAAAGCAAGAAGTGTAGAATTGCTGAAGCTGGTCGGGATTCCGAGAGCGGAAGGGATTTTAATAGAGCATCCTCACCAGTTATCAGGAGGAATGAGGCAGCGGGTTATGATTGCCATGGCAATGGCGTGTAATCCTAGAGTGTTAATCGCGGACGAACCGACAACAGCCCTTGATGTTACAATTCAAGCCCAAATTCTTGCATTAATGAAAGACTTAAACCAAAAAACGAATACATCTATCATCCTTATCACTCATGATTTGGGGGTTGTTGCGGAAATTTGTGAGCGAGTAATTGTAATGTATGCTGGACAAATCGTCGAGCAGGGGGATGTACGAAAGATATTAAAAGACCCGCAGCATCCTTACACGAGAGGATTGTTGAAATCAGTTCCAGACTTAAGAGGGAAAAAAGACCGCCTTTACAGTATACCAGGGACGGTTCCGGTACCAGGGTCTGTTATCAAAGGGTGCCGTTTTGCTGCCAGATGTGCGGATGCTTTTGAAAAGTGCCGTCACGAGTCCCCTATTCTCCATCAAACGGAAAATGATGGACATGAAGTGCGCTGTTTCCTACATACAATTAAGGAGGGGAGTGACGAGCATGTCAGAGTTACTTCTTGAGGTAAAAGGACTAAAAAAATACTTTCCTATCACAGGCGGACTTTTAGGTAGAAAACAGGGGGAAGTCAAAGCGGTTGATGATGTCTCTTTTTATGTAAAAAAGGGCGAAACATTGGGGATTGTTGGTGAATCTGGATGCGGTAAATCTACCACTGGCCGTCTGCTAATGCATTTAATAGAGGCGAGTGACGGTAGAATTATTTTTGAAGATAAAGAGATTACAAAAATGTCCAAGTCGGAATTAAGAAGGGTTCGACGAGATATTCAGATGGTATTCCAAGACCCATATGCTTCCTTGAACCCGAGGCATTCGGTTGAGCAAATACTAGAAGAACCACTAATTGTTCATGGAATAGGGTCGAAAGAGGAGCGGAAAAAACGGGTTAAGGAAATGCTTGAAGTGGTAGGTTTAAGTAGTTATCACGCTAAGCGGTATCCTCACCAATTTAGTGGTGGGCAGCGACAGCGGATTGGCATTGCCAGAGCATTAATGACCAAACCTAAGCTAATTATTGCCGATGAACCTGTATCAGCACTTGATGTTTCTATTCAAGCACAGGTTCTCAATTTGATGAAGGACATCCAAAAGGAGTTTAACCTTACTTACATATTTATCGCTCATGATCTGGGCGTCGTTCGCCATATCAGTGACCGTGTTGGGGTTATGTATTTAGGAAGATTAATAGAGTTGGCTGATTGCGAAGAACTCTATGAAAATCCGAAACATCCATATACGAAAGCGCTTCTATCTGCTGTCCCGATTCCGGACCCAGATTTGAAGAAGCAAACTATTTTAATAGAAGGCGAACTGCCAAGCCCGGCCAATCCGCCTTCAGGTTGTGCTTTCCATACAAGATGCACTGAGTGCATGGATATCTGCAAAACAACTAGACCAGAAGAACATAATCTAAATGGTCATTATGTTGCCTGTCATTTATATAACAAATGAGAGGCGACATTTATGATAAAAAATATAGTTTGCAGGGGGTAAGAAATGAACACGAAGAATAAGACCTTTAAATGGCTGTTGATCTCTTTATTAGCCATCAGCATGTTCCTTGTTGGCTGCAGCAGCAAATCGAATGAAAAAACCGGTGGTAAATCTGCTAATGGCGGCCAATCCAAAAAAGATACTCTTGTTTATGGCCGCGGTGGAGACTCCACTTCCCTTGACCCAATTACCACTACTGAAGGGGAAGCATTTAAAGTTACTGAAAACATTTTTGAAACACTTGTTGAGTATGGTGATCAAGATACAACGATTAATCCTGGTCTAGCTGAAAAGTGGGAAGTTTCGGAGGATGGTTTGACGTATACATTCCATCTTCGTAAAGGGGTTAAATTCCATGATGGCACTGATTTTAATGCCGATGCAGTTGTCTTCAACTTTAACCGCTGGATGAACGGAAATGATGAGAAATTCCCTTACTATTCCATGTTTGGCGGCTATAAGAATGATGAAGGCCATGTAATTAAAGAAGTAAAAGCAGTGGATGAACATACAGTCCAATTCGTATTAAAAAGACCACAGGCTCCATTTCTTAAAAACTTAGCCATGTCTCCATTCGGTATTGCAAGCCCTGCGGCGGTTGAAAAATATGGAGACGATTTTAGAAGCCATCCGGTTGGAACAGGTCCTTTTAAATTCGTAGAGTGGAAACAAAACGATACAATCACACTTGAAAAGAACCCTGATTATTGGAAAGAGGGCTTACCAAAGCTAAATAAAATTATTTTCCGAGTTATTCCTGAAAACACTGCTCGTCTTAATGCACTTGCAAATGGTGAAATTGATGTAATGGATGGATTAAATAACTCTGATGAGGAAACGGTTAAATCCAACCCGAATCTTCAAGTAATCGAACGTCCATCCATGAATGTTGGATATATTGGTTTAACAACAACTCGTAAGCCATTGGATAATAAGCTTGTTCGTCAAGCGATCAATCATGCAGTGGACAAAAAAGCGATTATTGACGCATTCTATGGTGGTAAGGCGGAAGCCGCTGTGAATCCAATGCCTCCTTCAATTGAAGGGTATAATGATGCGATTGAAGATTATCCATATGATCTTGAAAAAGCAAAAGCTTTATTGAAAGAAGCCGGTTATGAAAATGGTTTTGAAATTGACTTATGGGCTATGCCGGTAGCACGTCCATACATGCCTGAAGCACAAAAAGTGGCTGAAGTCATTCAAGAAAGCTTGAGCAAAATTGGCATTAAAGCGAAAATTCAATCTGTTGACTGGGCCACATATTTAGAAAAGGCAACAAAGGGCGAGTTTGATATGTTCATGCTTGGATGGACCGGAGATAACGGGGACGCGGACAACTTCTTATATACATTGCTTGATAAAGATAGTATTGGAAGTAACAACTACACTCATTACAGCAATGACGAGCTTCATGAGGTATTGATTGCGGCTCAGACAGAAACAGATCAAGCAAAACGTAATGAGCTGTACAAGAAAGCACAAGAAATTATTAAAGAAGATGCGCCGTGGGTTCCGCTTGTTCACTCCACTCCATTATTGGCTGCATCAAAAGATGTTGTGAACTACTTGCCACACCCAACTGGCTCAGAAGCATTAACAAAAGTTGAATTTAAATAATCTTTTCTGGAAGGGGAGGGAGCTGTTCCTCCCCTTTTGTTAACAAAACATATTCTTAGCATTTTCTTAAAGAAAAAGAGGTAGGTGAAAACAATTGCTAACATATACGATTCGCCGTGTCCTTTCTTTAATACCAGTACTTTTTGGAATGACCCTTGTAGTTTTTGCGATTATTCATGCCATTCCGGGAAACCCGGCACAGGTTATTCTTGGTCAGAGAGCAACTGCTGAAGCGATTGCCACATTGACAAAGGAATTAGGTCTGGACAGGCCTTGGTACATACAATATTTTGATTATCTTGGTCAGCTTTTCCAAGGGGATTTAGGAACCTCATTAAGGACAAGAGGACCGATTAATGAAGAGATTTGGCCGTATTTAGGGGCAACTTTTGAACTTACATTGGTCGCAATGATCATTGCGGTAATTGTTGGGGTCAATGCAGGAATAATCAGTGCCTGGTTCTCCAAATCTTGGTTTGATTATGCAGCAATGGTTTTTGCGCTTATTGGGGTTTCCATGCCAATTTTCTGGCTTGGTTTGATGGAGCAGTGGGTTTTTTCTATCGAGCTTGGCTGGCTACCAACAACAGGTCGCGAGAACGTCAGAGATCCTGTAACTTCCATCACCAACTTATATTTAATAGATACATTGCTTCAAGGAAGAACAGACCAATTTTGGACCGTGGTGCAGCATTTAATTTTACCAAGTATGGCTCTTGCTACTATCCCAATGGCGATCATTGCGAGGATGACCCGTGCGACCATGCTTGAAGTGATGAAATCTGATTACGTCCGCACAGCGAGAGCTAAAGGATTAAGCATGTTCTGGGTTGTGTACAAGCATTCTTTAAAAAATGCCGTTATTCCTGTCCTTACGGTGATTGGTTTGCAAACGGGGCTTCTTTTGGGGGGAGCGATTTTAACAGAAACGATTTTTGGCTGGCCAGGGATCGGACGATATTTATATGATGCAATTGCTTATCGTGATTACCCAGTCATTCAGTCAGGAATCTTAATCATCGCCACAATTTTCGTGTTGATCAATTTATTGGTCGACTTGTTATATGTCTTCATTGATCCGCGTATTAAATACAACAAATAGGAGGGATTAAATGTGGCTGAACTTGCTAAAAATACATCAGCAGAAATCACAATGCAAGCTGTTGAGGAAAAGCTGACACCTCCATGGAAAGAAGCATGGCAATCGTTTTATAAAAATAAATTAGCTTTAGCGGGCTTAACTATTGTACTCTTTTTTATCATTATTGCCATTATTGCTCCGTGGGTGGCACCATATGGCTTTAAGGAGCAAGTCTTGACTGATCGAATGCAGCCGCCTTCAAGCAAACATTGGTTTGGTACAGATGATTTTGGCCGTGACATCTTTTCAAGGATTCTCTACGGCGCTAGGATTTCTTTATGGGTTGGCTTCTTTTCTGTCTTAGGTTCCGTGGTGATTGGAACGTTGCTTGGCATTGTGGCAGGTTATTATGGACGCTGGATAGACGCCATTATCTCGCGCATTTTTGATATCATGCTTGCTTTTCCAAGTATTCTATTAGCAATCGCCGTCGTATCCATCCTTGGTCCATCATTAAGGAATGCATTGATAGCGATTGCAGTGATTAACGTTCCCAACTTTGGCCGATTAGTTCGCTCGAAGGTTCTGAGTATCAAACAGGAAGAGTACATTATGTCAGCTAAAGCCATAGGGATGAGGGATACACGAATCCTTTTCCGACACATTTTGCCTAACAGTATTTCCCCGGTCATTGTACAAGCAACACTAGCAATTGCTACAGCTATCATTGAGGCAGCAGCACTTGGTTTTCTAGGATTGGGAGCCCAACCGCCAGAACCGGAATGGGGAAAAATGCTAGCAGATTCCAAAAACTACATTACTCAAGCACCATGGACATTATTCTTCCCAGGTATGGCCATCATGCTCACCGTACTTGGCTTCAACTTAATGGGAGACGGATTGCGCGACGTGCTCGATCCAAAAATGAAACAATAAATTTGGAGACTCCAGAGGGGGTCTCTTTTTGATGTCAGGCATTATTTGTTAAAAATCGTCATTTTTTGTCTTGTCAAGAAGTTTGACAACGAATAAACTCAAATAAAGGTTTTATTTAGGGGTTGTATTTATGGATATTAATGGATTAGAAAAAAGTATTGTATTTATTGGGTTCATGGGTGCAGGGAAGACCACGGTTGGAAATTTAGTGGCTAAAAAATTAGGCAGAAAATTTATGGATACGGATGAAGTGATTGAAAAAGAATTGGGAATGCCTACTTCACAAATTTTTAAAGAATTAGGTGAAGCGGTATTTAGAGAAAAGGAGAAAAGTTTAATTACTAGTCTGGCGCTAGAAAAGAATCTGGTTCTCTCATTAGGTGGTGGGGCATTTTTACAAGAGGAAATTCGCACTGCTTGTTTATCATCCACGTTTGTCATTTTTCTAGAAGTTTCATTTGAAAGCTGGCTTGAGCGAGTCAATCTCATTATTGACAGCCGTCCCGTCTTACAAGGAAAGTCTATAGAAGAGATGAAAGAGCTTTTTGAGAAGCGTCAAGTAATTTATGCCAATCATCATTTGAAAATCCAAACCGATGGGAAAACTCCTGAAGAAATAGCTCATTATATAATAGATAAAATGAGATGGAGTGAGACGGAAAGATGAAGAAAATCATAAAGGTAAAAGGTCTCACCATAGGTGAAGGAGCTCCAAAGATTTGTGTTCCGATGATCGGAAAAACGTTGAAGGAGCTGAAGTTGGAAGCGGAATATATTCAAAAACTTCATGTAGATTTGGTTGAATGGCGGGTTGACTTTTTTGAAAAGGTAGAGAAAATCGAAAAGGTTAAACAGGCACTTTCCGAAATTCGCAGTATTCTTCACAGTACCCCGATTATTTTCACGTTTAGAAGTAAACGTGAAGGAGGAGAAAAGGAAATAAATAACGGTTATTATATGGAGCTTAATAAAGTGGTGGCGGAGACGAGCCTTTCCGATTTCATTGATATTGAATTATTTAATGAAGAACAGGATATAAAAAAGTTAATTGATACCGCTCATTCCAATGGGGTATTTGTTATATTATCTAATCATGATTTTGAAAAAACACCACCAAAGGAAGAAATCATATCACGCCTTTGTAAAGCACAGGAACTTGATGGCGATATTTCGAAAATTGCGGTCATGCCTAATCATCCAGGAGATGTGATTACTTTATTAGAAGCGGCAAATACAATGAATGAGAAATATGCAGATAGACCATTTATCACGATTTCGATGGGGGATTATGGAAAAATTAGCCGATTTGGTGGTTTTGGATCAGCCATTTCCTTTGGAGTAGCCACAAACTCCTCTGCTCCTGGGCAAATTTCAGTTGAAGAATTAAGAAAGGTATTGGAAATCTTATATAAATGAGATGACGATCAAATGTATAACTGCGTTTCCACTTGTTAGTGGAGACGCTTTTTTAAGGTCATTTTGCATAAAGATTGTATATTTTATAAAAACAAAATGAAAGCGTTTCCAAATAAAATCCTAATAATTTTAGGATTAGATGAAAAAAATCTAAATTTATAGATTGAATATTTATATATCTGGATGTATAATAATTCAATATAAAAGGGATGCGGGAGTGAGAGAAAGAATGAAGGCAGCAGTTATCGGCGGTACTGGGTATGGAGCAGTGGAACTAATTAGACTTATAAAGATACATCCACACTTAAAGATTGGTACCGTTGTATCTAACTCCCAGGCTGGAAATAGCTTTAGTGAGGCTTACCCTCATCTAACTGGAATACTAGAACAACCGTTAGAAAAATTTGATCCGAAAACATTAGCTGAACAAAATGATGTTGTTTTCCTTGCCACTCCATCTGGCGTAAGTAGTAGATTGGTACCAGAGCTAATGGAAGAAGGGGTAAGATGTATAGATTTATCAGGGGATTTTCGCTTAAAAACCGAGGAACAATATGAAAGTTGGTATAAGCATCCATCTGCTGACCGGGCATATTTAAATCAAGCAATCTATGGATTAAGTGAGATTTACGCTGAAAAAATAAGTGATGCACGCTTAATTGCAAATCCAGGGTGTTATCCAACTGCAACAAATTTAGGACTCATACCTATTATAAGAACAAACTTAGTAGATTTTGAATCAATCATCATTGATGCCAAATCAGGTGTTAGTGGTGCGGGTAGAGGTTTATCATTAACAAGTCATTATGTTGAAATAAATGAAAATTTAAAAGCATACAAGTTGGGGAAACATCAACATATTCCGGAAATTGAACAAGTTCTAGAAGAGGAAAGCGGCCATCCAATCACCGTTTCTTTTACAACCCACTTGGTTCCGATGACAAGAGGAATTATGTGCACGATGTATGTAAACCTTAAGCGAAACCTTTCAACTTTAGAAGTGTATGAGTTATACAAAAAGTTTTATAAAAATAAGCCATTTGTCCGAGTAAGGCCGGTAGGGACGATCCCTGCAACTAAAGAAGTTTGGGGAAGTAATTATTGTGATATCGGTTTACATGTTGACGAGCGTACTAACCGTTTAACGATCATCTCTGTCATCGATAATTTAATGAAAGGTGCTTCTGGTCAAGCAATCCAGAATGCAAACCTGATGTTCGGCTGGGATGAAAGCACAGGATTAATCAATATACCAATGTATCCGTAAAAAAATGGTTGTTTACAAAGGGGGAAATGAGATTGGTTCAAGCGATATCAAGTGAAAAAATAGTAGTTTTTGAGAAAGAAAGTGTTACGTTACCGTTAGGTTTTAAAGCAGGTGGCATGCATTGTGGGATTAAAAGAAAACGGCTCGATCTTGGCTATATTGTTTCAGAGGTCCCTGCAACTGCAGCTGGTGTCTATACGACAAATGTGTTTCAGGCAGCCCCCTTATTAGTCACGCAAGAAAGCATTGCCAAAGAGCAAAAGCTTCAAGCCATTCTCGTGAACTCAGGAAATGCAAATGCATGTACTGGGGAACAAGGATTAATGGATGCATATGAAATGCAGAAAAATTTTGCCGCTGAACTACATATTGATGACCATCTCGTTGCAGTAACATCAACTGGTGTAATCGGAGAATTACTGCCAATGGATAAAATCAATCAAGGCATTAAGCAAATTCTACAGAAAGAATATGAACAGGAAGACAACTTTAAAAAAGCAATTTTGACGACAGATACGACGGTTAAAAACACAGCTGTCCAATTAAAAATTGATGGCAAAACTGTCAGTATCGGTGGGGCCGCTAAAGGGTCTGGCATGATCCATCCCAACATGGCTACCATGCTCGGATTTGTCACAACAGATGCAAACATTGCTTACGATGATCTAGTCTCAGCCTTAAAGGATGTAACGAACCAAACATTCAACATGATTACAGTGGATGGTGACACAAGTACCAATGACATGGTACTAGTCATGGCCAACGGTTTAGCAAAAAATAACCAACTGACAAAAGAACATCCTGATTGGGATTTATTTGTGAGCGGATTAAAAATCGTATGTGAATCTCTTGCTAAAAAAATTGCCAGAGACGGAGAAGGAGCAACAAAGCTCATTGAAGTGAATGTGAGCGGTGCTTATAGTTTAGAAGCAGCACGAGCAGTTGGAAAATCAATTATTTCTTCTAATCTGGTAAAAACAGCGATCTATGGAACAGATGCTAACTGGGGAAGAATCGTGACAGCCATTGGATATAGTGGTGTTCCTGTTGACCCGAACACAGTAAAAGTAGGAATTGGACCAATCACCGTATTTGAAAACGGTCTTCCATGTGTGTTTGTAGAAGAAGAAGCAAAAGAATACTTAGAACAAGAAAATGTCCAAATATTCGTTGAATTAAATCAAGGAGATTGTAGTGCTGCTGCTTGGGGATGCGACCTAACGTATGATTATGTGAAAATTAACGCATCCTACCGCACGTAAGGGAGGGAACCGAAATGAAATACTTAGTCATTAAGTGTGGCGGAAGTGTGTTAGAAAATCTACCGAGATCCTTTTATGAAGACATCGTTTCCCTCCATCAAACAGGTGAATGGACACCCATTATCGTCCATGGTGGTGGCCCTATGATCAATCAATTAGTGAAAAGCTTAAATATTGAAACGAAATTTGTTAATGGCTTGAGGGTAACGAATCAAGATGTTTTGGATATTGTTGAGATGGTTTTGAGTGGTATGGTCAATAAGCAAGTTGTTCGGAATCTGATTGAAGTAGGGGGTACGGCAATCGGCGTGAGTGGAGTTGACGGTGGTCTACTCCAAACAAAGCCCGTTCAAAATGCAAATGAATTAGGTTTTGTTGGTGAAGTGGAAGAGGTGAAACACTTAGTAATTGAAGGGATTATTGCTCAAGGAAGCATCCCGGTCATTTCCCCCATTGGAATCGACGCATTTGGTCAGCGATACAATATCAACGGTGATATAGCTGCTTCCGCGATTGCTAAAGCACTACAGGCAAATCTTTGTTTTATCAGTGATATCCCGGGAATCTTAGTGGAAAAAAACGGGACTAAACAGAAACTTGATAAAGTATCCAAAGCAGTTATCGAAGAAATGATTGAAAAGAAAATCATCTATGGTGGCATGATCCCAAAGGTAAAAGCGGCAATCGATGGGCTTGTCCATAACATCCATGAGGTGGCCATCATTAGTGGTTTAGAAAAAAGTAGTTTGATTGATTACGTGAACGGTAAAAAAATTGGTACAAAAATTGTACTGGAAGAGGAGATTGCATGATGACATCAAATAATTCCATCTCCATGGCAACGCCCATTATGCCAACCTACTCTCGTTTCCCAGTTACCCTTGTAAAAGGGAAAGGGAGTTATGTGTGGGATGACAAAGGGTCCAAATTTTTAGATTTCACTTCCGGAATCGCCACTTGCAATCTAGGGCATGTTCCGGATGTAGTAAAAGAAACACTGGAGGAACAACTGCAGAATTTATGGCATTGTTCTAACCTTTATCATATTCCAAATCAAGAAAAGCTTGCCGCTTTACTAACAGCTAATTCCTGCGGTGATCAAGTTTTCTTTTGCAACAGTGGGGCGGAAGCAAATGAAGCAGCAATTAAACTTGCAAGAAGATATGCAAGCAAAGTGAAGGGAAGCAATTCTGCTCAAATTGTGACCTTTCAGCAATCCTTCCATGGACGAACATTAGCTACTTTAACTGCTACTGGTCAGGAAAAAATTCAACATGGTTTTGCCCCTTTAATGCCTGGATTCAGTTATCTTCCGTTTAACGATGTGGCATCACTTGAAGAATTAAGCATTATCAAACCGGCAGCGGTTCTTTTTGAACTTGTTCAAGGAGAAGGAGGCGTCATACCAGCTGAACCAACTTGGGTGCAAAAGCTATCCCAAATTTGTAAAGAAAACGACATTCTCTTGATGGTTGACGAAATTCAGACGGGAATGGGAAGAACGGGAACCCTTTTTGCTTATCAACAATACTCCATTCAACCGGATGTGATTAGTCTAGCTAAAGGACTCGGTTCTGGATTCCCAATCGGAGCGATCATTGCCAAAGAAAAAGTAGCAAAGGGCTTCGAGCCTGGCACACATGGCAGTACCTTTGGGGGGAATCCCTTAGCCACGGCAGCTGGGATAGCAACGATCTCATACTTACTTGAGAGCAATATACTGACACACGTGAAAGAAATTTCAGTGTACCTCGACCAGCAGCTTGAAAGTCTGAAGAAGAAGTACACTTGTATTAAAGAGATCCGTGGCAAAGGATTATTAAAGGGCTTGGTGGTTGGAACAGATGCATTAGCCATTGTTAAAAAGGCCATCCAATATAATCTCTTAATTTTAACTGCGGGTCCAAAGGTGGTACGGATTTTGCCTCCACTAAATGTAACACAAGAAGAAATAAACGAATGTATGATAGCATTGGAAAAAACGTTCCAAAGTTTAGAGAAAGGCGAGTGAGGTTAGTTGGAACAGGGGTATCTTACTTTGGAAACGGGAGAAGTGTTTGAAGGGGTATTGATTGGTGCTAAGAAGGATTCCCTCGGTGAAGTGGTATTTAATACGAGCATGACTGGATATCAGGAAATTATTACGGATCCTTCCTATGCTGGTCAAATCATCACATTTTGTTATCCAATCATCGGAAACTATGGAATCAATGCGATGGATGACGAAAGCATTTCACCGGCACTGGCAGGGGTTGTCATCGGAGATTTATGTGAAACACCTAGCCATTATCAATCCATCCAAAAATTTTCTGATAAATTAGCACAAGCCGGTGTTACAGGAATTGCTGGGGTCGATACAAGACTTCTCGTGAAAACGGTCCGTAGTCGTGGGACCGTAAGAGGGTATTTAAGTCACACAAAAAAAGAGGAGCTGCCGCCAGTAAAAAACACTTTTTGGGTGGAAAAAGTATCAACAAAGAAAACGAAATATTTTAAAAATAAAGGACCTCATGTGGTTTTAATGGACTTTGGTTATAAAAAATCTATTCTTACCGCTCTTTTGGATGAAGGCTGTGCAGTGACGGTTGTGCCATACTCTACCCCATTTGAAAAAATAAAAGCCATAGATCCAGATGGTGTCCTATTTAGCAATGGACCTGGCGATCCGATGGAGTTAAAAAAATGGTTCCCGGAAATTAAGAAAATTAGCCAGCATTATCCATCCCTAGGTATTTGCCTTGGCCATCAATTAATTGCCCTTGCCTATGGAGCACAAACGGAGAAGCTTGCCTATGGACATCGTGGAGGAAATCATCCAGTGAAAGAATTGTCAACTGGAAAAGTAAAAATTACTTCCCAAAATCATGGCTATGTCGTCGTTGATTCAAGTATTGATAAGAACGTTTTCGAAATCACTTACTTGAATGTGAACGATAAATCTATTGAAGGATTGAAACATAAACATTATCCAATCCAAACTGTACAATTCCATCCGGAAGCCCATCCGGGACCGAACGATACCGTTCATATTATCACTGAATTTGTAACTCAGATTGCTTCATTGGGAGAGACACGTTATGCCATTAAATAAAAAGCTAAAAAAAGTACTTGTTATCGGCTCTGGGCCTATTGTCATTGGGCAGGCAGCAGAATTTGATTATGCTGGAACCCAGGCTTGCATTGCACTTAAAGAAGAAGGAATAGAGGTTGTCCTCATCAACAATAACCCGGCGACAATCATGACAGACGAAACCATTGCCGATAAAGTCTATATTGAACCGTTAACAGTTGAAACGATTGAAAAAATTATTCAGAAAGAAAAGCCAGACGGGATCATTGGAACGCTTGGCGGTCAAACAGGGTTGAATCTGGCTGTTCAGCTTTATGAACAAAAAATCCTTGATAAATATCAAGTAGAACTCCTCGGGACTTCCGTTGAGTCGATTAAAAAAGGGGAGGATCGTGAGAAATTTCGTAATTTAATGCTAAAAATTGGTGAACCGATTCCGGAATCGTCGATCATTCATACTTATGAAGAGGGCGTCCAATTCGTTAAGGAGATTGGCTTTCCGGTTATTGTGCGCCCAGCCTATACGTTGGGCGGTGATGGCGGAGGCTTTGCCCATAACGAACAAGAGCTTGAAGTTGTTCTAAAAAAAGGTTTAGCAGCAAGTCCGATTCACCAAGTGCTTTTAGAGAAAAGCATTAAAGGGTGGAAGGAAATTGAATATGAGGTCATGCGAGACGCAAATGATACATGCATCATTGTCTGCAATATGGAAAACATGGATCCGGTTGGTGTACATACTGGCGATTCCATCGTTGTGGCTCCATCACAAACATTAACAGATGTTCAATATCAAATGCTCCGTGACGTTTCAATTAAGGTCATTAGAGAATTAGAGATTATTGGAGGATGCAATATCCAGTTTGCACTAAACCCAGAATCCAACCAATACTACATTATTGAAGTAAACCCTCGGGTTAGCCGTTCATCTGCCCTTGCCTCGAAAGCTACTGGTTATCCAATTGCAAGGATGGCGGCAAAATGTGCCATAGGCTATCATTTGGATGAAATTATCAATCCGATAACAGGCAATACCTTTGCTTCATTTGAACCGGCGATTGATTATATCGTGGTTAAACTACCACGTTTCCCATTTGATAAGTTTCCTGAAGCGGATCGAACGCTTGGCACGCAAATGAAAGCAACTGGTGAAGTTATGGCGATAGATCGAACCTTTGAGGGAGCCCTAAATAAAGCGATTCGTTCGCTGGAAATGAATGTATACGGTTTATGCCAAGAAAGTGTTCAATCCATAAAGGAAGCAGAATTATTCAAACTGCTTGAAACGGCCAATGACCAGCGACTATTCGTCCTTGCTGAAGCATTTAGAAGAGGGATCTCCATTGAAAAAATTCAGCAATTAACGCAAATTGACTTTTGGTTTTTACACAAAATAAGCGCAATGGTTGAGTTGGAAAAGAAACTGGCAACCTATGATTGGGGCAATGTTCCTGTTTCATTATTAAAAGAAGCAAAACGATATAATATCTCGGATAAGCTATTGTCACAAATTTATAAAATTCCGGAAAAACAAGTTAGAGATAAGAGGAAGGAATTGAATTGGAAACCGGGATATAAGATGGTTGATACCTGTTCGGCAGAGTTTGATGCGGTGACACCTTACTATTACTCTACTTGGCACGGTTTTGATGAAGTAGAAGCAACTAATTCGAAAAAAATTCTAGTCATCGGGTCAGGACCAATAAGAATTGGTCAAGGAATTGAATTTGACTACTGTTCTGTTCATGCTGCCAAGGCCATCAAGAAAAAAGGGTATGAAGCGGTTGTCATGAATAATAACCCAGAGACGGTAAGTACGGACTATTCTGTAGCTGATCGATTGTATTTTGAACCACTTGCTGTTGAGGATGTCCTTCATGTCATTGAAAAGGAACAGGTTGAAGGAGTATTGATTCAATTTGGTGGTCAAACGGCGATTAATTTAGCGCATGCATTGGAAGAGGAAGGCATTCCTATCTTGGGTACTTCCGTAAAGGATGTGGACCTTTTAGAGGACAGAAAAGAATTTTATCAATTGCTTGAGGACTTGAATATTCCACATATTGAAGGCAAAACGGCCGAAAATGTGGATCAATTGTTGGAAGCAGCAACAGAACTCGGATATCCCGTACTCGTAAGACCGTCTTACGTAATTGGCGGACAGTCAATGTTTACTATTTTTTCAAAAGAAGAATTATTGGGATACATCCAGCAACTACAACAAAATTCACATGAAAAAATGTGGCCATTATTAGTGGACAAATACCTACCTGGGCTTGAATGTGAAATTGATGTCATAAGTGATGGAAAGAATATCGTTGTTCCAGGTATCTTTGAGCATATTGAAAAAGCAGGAGTTCACTCCGGTGACAGTATATCCGTGTTCCCGCCTATTTCATTGGATGAACAAACAAAAGAAGTGCTAATCGATTATGCGAACCGTATTGCAATAGCCGCGCAAATCAAAGGGATGATGAATATCCAGTTCGTTATCCATGGAAATACAGTTTATGTCTTAGAGGTTAACCCACGTTCCTCTAGAACCGTGCCAATCATGAGCAAGGTCACAGGGGTGCCAATGATTGAGTGGGCCGTAAGAGTCCAAATGGGTGAGTCGTTAACTGATTTATGTCCAACAACTGGGTTATTAGTAGAACCAAACTATTATTCTGTGAAAGCACCGATCTTTTCATCAAGTAAGCTGAAAGGAGTCGACCATGTGCTTGGACCTGAAATGAAATCTACTGGAGAAGCACTTGGAATCGACATGAATTATCAACAGGCACTTGATAAAGCTTTACCGTCTATTTCTGGTTCGGTTGTAGGTGATTATATTTTCTGTTCAATTGCAGATCGGGAAAAGCCTGAGAGCCTGCAAATTTTCCAACAGTTGAAAACAAAATACAATTTGGCAGCCACAGAAGGAACAGCCCATTTTCTTCAAAGCCATGGGATTCCTGTTGAAAAGGTAGTTAAAGATGAACAAGATGTTCAGCAATTATTTAAAAATCAAATGGTAAAGTTGGTTGTAAATATTCCAAATCAAGGGAGAAATAAACAGAAATTTGGGTTTCAAATTCGTGAGCAGGCGATTCGATTTAAGGTGCCGGTCCTTACCCATCTGGATACAGTAAAAGTAATGATGGAACGATTAAAAGGATTTACTTCTGATATAGAAGTAAAGACCGTAAGTGAATTTCATAAATTAGAGAAAAGAGGTGCCGTTCATGCTAAATGCCATTAAGCCAAGTGAATTGTTATTTAAAGGGAAAGATTTTTTGCAGCTCTCTGATTTTACACAAGAGGAAATCCTTTATTTACTTGAAGAAGCGCAAGAATTAAAAGCGATGCAAAAACAAGGCAAGCCACATCCTTATCTTGCTGATAAAGTATTAGGAATGATTTTTGAAAAATCTTCTACGCGCACCAGAGTGTCGTTTGAAGTGGGGATGTTGCAGCTTGGGGGACATGCGATTTTCTTAAGCTCTAAGGATATTCAGCTTGGCAGAGGGGAAAGCATTTCTGATACGGCAAAAGTGCTATCTCGCTATGTGGATGGCATTATGATCCGAACATTTTCTCATGATTCCGTGGAAGAATTGGCAGAGCATGCAACCATACCTGTTATTAATGGATTAACCGATTTACAGCATCCAACCCAAGTGTTAGCGGACCTGTTAACAATATTAGAGCATAAGGGGAAATTGGCCGGCTTAAAACTTTGCTACATTGGTGATGGTTATAATAATATGGCACATTCATTAATGGAAGGTGCGGTTAAGGTTGGAATGAATATTAGTATCGCCAGCCCGCAAGGATATTTACCGGATGAGGCGATTACTGAAAAGGCGATAAAAGTTGGGAAGCAAACGGGAAGCACAGTAACGGTAACGAATGATCCTCTAGAGGCAATTAAGAATGCAGATGTCATCGTTACAGATGTTTGGACCAGTATGGGACAGGAAATGGAGACTGAAAAGAGGTTAAAAGATTTTCAGGGCTATCAAGTGAATCAGGAGCTTTGTCAATATGCGAAAGAAGATTTTATCTTCTTGCATTGCTTGCCAGCTCATCGTGGTGAAGAGGTAACAGCAGAGATAATCGATGGTCCTCATTCCGTGGTTTTTGATGAGGCTGAAAATCGTCTTCATGCACAAAAAGCCATTTTAAAATTATTACTAGGTTAATAGTGGATTTTTTTAAAATTAAATGTATAATAATACTTAAATATGAATAATAATACAAAACTGATAAATAAGGAGCGTAACAATGGCTAAGGAAAAAATCGTATTAGCATATTCTGGTGGTTTAGATACATCTGTTTCCGTGAAATGGATCCAAGAAAAATATGGTTATGATGTGATTGCATTAGGTCTCGATGTTGGTGAGGGGAAAGACTTAGAAGCTATTAAAAACAAAGCATTGAATGTTGGGGCGATCAAGGCCATTATGGTGGACGCAAAAGAAATGCTGGCAAAGGATTATATTTTACAAGCTTTAAAAGCGAATTGTTTATATGAAGGGAAGTATCCGTTATCTTCTGCATTATCAAGACCACTTATTTCAAAATTATTGGTGGATATTGCTGAACAAGAAGGTGCCACAGCAGTGGCTCATGGTTGTACTGGTAAGGGAAATGACCAAGTTCGTTTTGAAGTTTCTGTTCAGGCTCTCAATCCAAGCTTAAAAGTGGTTGCTCCGGTCCGTGAATGGGGGATGACACGTGACGAGGAAATTGATTATGCGAAAAAGCACGGTATTCCTATTCCGGTAGACTTGGATAATCCGTTCTCAATTGATGCTAATATTTGGGGACGTGCTTGTGAGGCTGGGGTTTTGGAAGATCCTTGGGCAGAAGCGCCGGAAGAAGCATACGAATGGACGAATCCAATTGAATTAACACCGGATGTTGCTGAATATGTTGAAATTGAATTTGAACAGGGCGTACCAGTGGCTTTAAATGGAGAAAAAATGACACTTGTTCAATTGATTGAAACATTAAACAAGGTTGGTGGCAAGCATGGTGTGGGCCGTATTGATCACATTGAAAATAGATTAGTAGGAATTAAGTCTCGTGAAGTATATGAGAATCCTGCAGCACTGATTTTGATCAATGCCCATAAAGAATTGGAATTTTTAACATTGCCTCGCGAAGTGACTCAGTTCAAAACACAAGTGGATCAGCAAATGGCGAAAATCATTTATGAGGGACTTTGGTATTCACCGTTAAAAACGGCTTTAGATGCCTTTATTGAGGAAACACAAAAAGTGGTGTCAGGCACCATTCGTGTGAAGCTTCATAAGGGAAATCATACGGTAGTGGGCCGCAAATCTGTACACAGCTTGTACAATGAAGAACTGGCAACATATACAAAGGGCGATGCATTTGACCATAACGCGGCAGTTGGTTTTATTAAGCTTTGGGGACTTCCTACAAAAGTCTATTCTGAAGTGAACAAGAAAGAAGAATCGGTTGTAAAGCAATAATTTGTTTTAACTTTCGGATTGCCCTCGAAGCTGATTCGAGGGCAATCTTCTTACATTTAGGGGGGAGCAGATATGTCAAAGTTATGGGGCGGACGTTTTACCAAGGAAACAAATAAGCTTGTAGAGGAATTCACAGCATCCATTTTTTTTGATCAAAAGTTGGCCAAGGAGGATATTGCTGGGAGCCTAGCCCATGTACAAATGTTAGGAGAGTGCGGGATTATTCCGAAGGAGGATGCGGAAAAAATCATCGACGGGCTTCTTTTGATCAAAGAAAAGGTGGATCGAAATGAGGTTAATTTCTCAGTAGAAGATGAAGACATTCATATGAATATTGAAAAGCTATTAATTGAACAAATCGGGCCTGTTGGGGGCAAGCTACATACTGGGCGCAGCCGGAACGACCAGGTGGCAACAGATATGCATCTTTATTTGCGCACGAAAACAACAGAGTTAATCAAACTGATTGAAGATGTACAAAAGGCAATACTTAGTCAGGCAAAGGAACATGTCGAGACTTTAATTCCAGGATATACTCATCTGCAGCGAGCTCAGCCTGTCTCGTTTGCCCACCACTTGATGGCCTATTTCTGGATGCTTGAGCGTGATAAGGAGAGATTGTTAGATTCATTAAAACGAATCAACTGGCTTCCGCTCGGTTCCGGTGCTTTAGCAGGGACCACCTTCCCGATCAATCGTGAGCGGGTGGCTGAAATATTAGGATTTGAAACGATTTATCCGAATAGCATGGACGCCGTCAGTGATCGTGATTTTATCCTTGAATTTTTGTCCATTGGTTCCATCATTATGACCCATATTTCTCGTTTATCCGAGGAGTTGGTGATTTGGTCAAGTCAAGAATTCCAATTTATCGAGCTTGATGATTCTTTCTGTACAGGCTCAAGTATCATGCCGCAGAAAAAGAATCCGGACGTGCCGGAATTGCTTCGTGGAAAAACAGGGCGAGTATATGGTAATTTGGTAGGTTTGTTGACAGTGTTAAAAGGGTTGCCACTTGCCTACAATAAAGATTTACAAGAAGACAAAGAAGGCATGTTTGATACGGCAGAAACTTTAGAGGGTTCATTAAAGCTTTTGGCACCGATGATTGAAACGATGACTGTTAATAAAGAAGTTATGCGCAAAGCGATCAATAATGATTTTTCTAATGCGACAGATATTGCTGATTATTTGGTACGCAAGGGACTGCCGTTCCGTGAAGCACATGAGGTAATTGGAAAAATTGTTCTTTATGCGATTCAATCAGGTAAGTTTTTATTGGATTTATCCCTTGACGAGTATCATCAGTTTAGTGGTTTGTTTGAAGAAGATATTTACGATGTGTTAGCACCGGAACATGTTGTAGCCGTCCGCAACAGTTTTGGGGGAACTTCATCAGAGCAGATACGTGAACAAATTAAACTAGCTGAGGCCAAACTTACTAGATAAGTGAAAAATGACGTTTTTCATTTGTTATGTAAATAACTCTACAAAGCCAGCGTTTGCTGGCTTTTTCTGTTTATTGCAGCATATTATTTGTATTAAAATATTAATTTATAGATAATTTGTATATGGAATCCTTTTTTCAAAATATTACACATGGAGGGTTGCCCATGAAACTGAGAGTATCTGCAGTACAATATCATTTGCATACGATCCATTCTTTTGAGGAATTTGCCGCTCAATGTGAACATTATATAAAAACTGCCCAGGAATTTGGGGCTGAATTTGTCCTTTTTCCTGAATTCTTTACAACACAGCTTTTGTCCATCGGAGACGAAAAAGGGAACAGTTTAACGATTAACGACTTACCAAGCTTTACTGAAAGTTACCGTGAACTGTTCACGAAATTCGCTAAAGAAACCAATATGCATATTATTGCCGGAACTCATGTTTTAGAAAAAAACGGCAAGTTATATAACACAGCACATTTATTTTATCCAGATGGCAGAATTGGCGAGCAGGCCAAACTTCATATTACTCCAACCGAAGTTAACGAATGGAATATGGCCAAAGGAGATTCGTTTCAAATTTTTGAAACGGAAAAAGGAAAAATAGCCATTCTAACTTGCTATGATATTGAATTTCCAGAAATCGTCCGTATGGCCAAGGCAAAAGGAGCAGACGTTATTTTCTGTCCATCTTGTACCGATGATCGCCACGGGTTCCACCGAGTCCGGTACACCTGCCATGCTCGGGCAATTGAAAATCAGGTATATGTGGTTCTAACAGGAACAGTCGGCTCATTGCCAACCGTTGATTTTATGCGAGCTAATTTTGCGCAGGCTGCTGTTATCACACCGAATGATATTCCATTCCCTCCGCAGGGCATACAGGTACAAGGGGAAATCAATAATGACATGATCGTAACCGCAGACCTTGACCTTCAATTATTATATGAAGTTCGCGAGCGTGGTTCTGTCACGACATGGCGCGACCGTAGAACCGATCTGTACACTGATTGGAAATAAAAAAAGAAGAACTATAAATAGTTTTATGGAGGGGTTGGTAAAGTGTATCACAGTGAATTGTATGTTTTTGACCAAGATCGTCCGATTCCAGTTTGTATTCGCAATTATACGAAAGACGACTTTGATCAGCTTATTGAAATCCAGTCCGAATGTTTTCCACCTCCTTTTCCATCGGAATTGTGGTGGAACAAAGAGCAATTAACCAATCATGTTACTCTTTTTCCAGAAGGAGCTTTATGTGTTGAGATCAATGGGGAATTAGCTGGGTCACTTACCGGACTTTGCGTAGACTTTGATCCAAATGATGCTGCCCATACGTGGGGAGAGATCACTGACCACGGTTATATTCGCAATCATGACCCTAACGGTAATACTTTATATATTGTCGACATTAGTGTTCGTCCCAAGTATCGCAAACTTGGGCTAGGAAAATTAATGATGCAGGCTATGTACCATGTCGTAATTGAAAAAGGGTATGATCGATTGCTCGGAGGAGGGCGTATGCCAGGCTACCATAAAGTGGCTGATCAAATGTCACCAGAAGCCTATTTGCAAGCCATTATTAGCGGGCAGTTAAAGGATCCTGTTATCACGTTTCTACTCCGATGCGGGAGAGTTCCTCTTGGGATTGCCAAAGATTATCTCGAGGATGAAGAATCTTGTAATTATGCGGTTCTTATGGAATGGAAAAACCCTTTTAAAAATAGACAGTGATATACTTTACAGATCATTTTTACTCCACGTTCTTCGTTTTTTGAGGACTGGAGAATTTTCTAAGTGATTTAGCCTGCGGTTTATCCCTGACCAGAATTTGCGCAGGAGTTTAAATGCTTTTCACCCTAGTGTACTTGTACTAATTTATCAATTCTTACAAGTTTTATTGATTATTCTGAAAAGAGAAATATTGACATCCTTAGTATAGTTGACTATTATTGTTATTAATATGTTGGAAAATAATGAATAGTGAAATATAACTCTTATCCAGAGTGGCGGAGGGACTAGGCCCAATGAAGCCCGGCAACCTTCAAGGTATTCCTTGAAAAGGTGCTAATTCCTGCAGGTTTATTACCTGAAAGATAAGAGGAGGAAACAAAAGCCCTCTTCTTATGAAGAGGGTTTTTCATTTTAGTAAAGGGGTGGAAGAGAAAATGTCTGTAATTAAAGTGGCAATACTCGGATTTGGTACGGTTGGTGAAGGAGTTTATCGGACCATTCAATCTCATTCTGATGAGCTGTCAGCTGTTTTAGGAAAAAAGGTCGAAGTAGCGGCTATTCTAATTAAAAACAAAGATCGAAAAAGAAATATTCATGATGAAGTTTTTGTTACTACCAATTTTGAAGAAATCCTTCAACTGCCTCAACTGGATGTGGTTGTTGAAGCAATTGTCGATAAGGAACCTGCTTTTACATATTTGAAAAATGTCATTCAGCGGGGCTGCCACGTGATTACAGCTAATAAGGAAATGTTCGCCCATCATGGAAAAGAGCTACTTGAGCTGGCGGAAAAGAATAGTGTATCTGTTGGATTCGAGGCAACGGTAGCCGGAGGAATACCAGTCATTCAAACGTTGAGACAGTTATTAAAAATTAACCGTGTCCAGCAGATTGAAGGGATTTTAAATGGTACATCAAATTTTATTCTTACAGAAATGAGAGAGAAAAAACAGTCGTTTGAAGAAAGTTTGTTGCAGGCGCAGGAAAATGGTTATGCAGAAGCGAATCCTACGAATGATGTTGAAGGCTTTGATGCATTTTATAAAACAATGATTCTAAGCCAAATCGCCTTTGGAGTGGAACCTGAGTGGGATGAAGTTGAGCGAGAAGGAATCACTTCCATAACAAGTGAATTGATGGAAACTGCCGGAAAAATTGGATTGAAGTTTAAACATATTGCCAGCCTAATCAATGAGGGAAATCAAGTTAAAGCATCGGTTAAACCTGTTCTAGTAGGAAGTGAGCACCCTTTTTATCATGTGGAAGGGATAGAAAATGCAGTAGCCGTGCATTCCGATCTGGTAGGACGGATTACACTTCAAGGTCCAGGTGCTGGGATGTTCCCAACCGCAAGTGCAGTAATCGAAGATCTTGTTTATGTTTGTCAATCGTCATCCTCCAAGAAGCTAACTGTGAAAACTTCTTCTGTACTTCCAAAACAGCATAAAAAAATAAAATATTGGCTTGTACAAGGATTAATACCATATAATTGCCCTCCATTCATTAGCCTTGAAGAAGAAATTGGGGAAGGGATTTTTGTCGTTAAAGCGTCTAAGGATGATCTAAATCACCTTGAAAAGCAACAAACCGCTATTCGTTATTTTTCCATCGAAGGAGAGTTTCAATCCAAAATCGTTTCCAAGGAATCTGTGACAGTTAATTAAAATAAGAAGCAGGTAAAAACCTGCTTCATTTACTCTTTTCACCATTATTTTTTTCTGCGTGCATTGACACGTTGGTTGGCGGCATTGGCCCGGGAAAGTGCCTCAAGGTCAGCTCCATCTGCCATTTCTTTAGAGAATTCTACATCATTTCCGTCAGATTTCATGTTTTTAGGAACTTGTGGGAGTGAAGCTTTATTACGATCACGAGTTTTTTGTCCTCTTGAGCGGCCCATTAAAATACCCCTTTCAAATGTGACTAGTGGAGCTTAATATGCTCCCTTTACTAGCTTTTACAATTTGGATGGGGTCGATTAATGGAAAAAATTAATCAGTTTGGGTATTACCTTTTATTTTTTAAATACCCGCCTGCTCTGTCAGCCATTTTAAATTCATGGCCGTATGTAACTTCTTGCATACTTGTTAAATGGCTTCTTTCACGATCTCTATTTCTTTTCTTTTTTTCCGACAATTTGATCATCCTTTCCATTATTTTAATAAGTAAAATGGTACATAATGTACCCATCTCCATTTTTACCTTTTAAAAATGGAATGATACCGTATTTTAGGAAATATATTTAATAAGTTAAGGGTCAATGGAATACCAATATCTTTTTCCTTCATAACAAATGTACTCAATGGTAAAGTAGAGGTGAGGTGAAGGGATATGGGAATCATTACAAAAATCACCACACAGCAGAAAAATAAAGACCGGTTCAATATTTATATGGATTCCGGTCAAGGAGAAGAATTTGCATTTAGTGTAGATAGTGATGTTTTAATAAAATTTCATCTAAAAAAAGGAATGGAAATTGATGAGTTTTCATTAATGGAAATTCAGTATCAAGATGATATCCGTAAGGCATACAATTTAGCTGTCCATTACTTGGCGAGGAGAATGAGATCGGAAAAAGAAGTGCGGGATTACCTTATTTCAAAAGAGGTGGATGAGCCGGTAATAAATGAAGTATTACTGAAACTTTCTGAACAAAAATATTTAAACGACTGTGAATTTGCTGCTGCCTATGTTCGGACACAGGTTAACACGACTGATAAAGGTCCAGAGGTAATCAAGATGGAATTAAAGGAAAAAGGAATCTCTGAAGCCTTGATTAATCAGGCACTTGACGAGTTTCCTCAAGAGCAGCAAATTGAAAAAGTATCAAAAATCAGTGAAAAGTTTTTCAAAAAAAATTTGAAAGAATCATTTCGCATTCAAAAGCAAAAACTTGAGCAAATGTTGTTAAGAAAAGGGTATCCATACGAGGTCATCCACATTGTGATAGATGATATGGATAGGCATAAAGAAGAGGACGAGGAAATGGAAGCCATCCGCTATCAAGGGGAGAAGGCTTTACGGAAGCTTTCTAAATATGATGGTTATGAATGGAAGCAAAGAATGAAACAGACACTTTATCGTAAAGGATTTTCGATGGAACTAATAGAAAAATATCTTTCAGAACAAGAAAAATCATGACAGATGTCATGATTTCTTTAATTTTTATTACTTATTTGATAAATTCTTCTGCCATATTAGGACTTTTTCTTGTATCCAATGAGTTTGTTGCCAAACTTACACCCACTGCCACTAAAATATTAACGGCAATCGCTACAAAACCAATATTAATATCATTGATGATACTTGGAATATTTGGGAAAATATCTGCTAATTTAAATGAAGTAACTGCGTTAAATAAGACGATCGATACACCGGTTACAATACCAGTAATGGCCCCGTAAGTATTCATAAATTTTGTTTGAAAGAAGCCGAAAATCATAGCTGGAACTAATTGGGTAATTAAACCATAAGACATAATATTGAGAATGGCTAATGCTTTCCCTCCTATAATGGAGAAAACATAGGCGGTTACAATAATGAATATTACCAATAATTTAGATACTAGTAATTGCTGACGATCGCTGGAGTTTGGTCTTAATAATGTATAGAAACCGGTCATTAAACCAACTGCTCCGGACATGACCATAACGGATACTGGTACTAATGCAGTAAGTAAACCTGCACCGCCAACAATACCTACAAACCAAGGATCGAATGTTTGCATCGTGAGACGTAACAGCGATAGGTCACCATCCGCGCCTTGTAATCCTGGCACTTGAATAATGGCTGAAAATCCAATAAAGAAGGCAAATAAAATTAATATCGTATACAACGGCAATGTGATGGCATTTTTCTTTAAGGCTCGTTCACTTTTAGCTGTTAATACTACACTAAAAGATTGAGGTAATAAGTAAAACCCAAAAGCATTTAAAATGATGGTAGAAATAAACCAAGATTGACTATAGCCTTCAGATGCAAATGTTAAAGCTTCCGGTTTCACATTTTCGATGGCTTCAAATAAAGGTTTGATCCCGCCAAAATAGTGGTATGGAATATAGATTCCTAAGAATACAATGACAAATAAAATCATGATATCCTTTAATACTGCATTCCAAGCGGATCCATGGATCCCTGAGATGGTCACATAAATAGTGACAATAACTGCACCGATTGTAGACGCCATAAAGGGAGAAATGGTTCCATAGGAAGATTCAGATACAATAATTCCTAATCCTTTTAATTGGATAACAATATAGGGTATTAATGCAATTAACCCGATAAAAGCAACAACAACACCAAGGGCTTTACTATTATAGTTTTTCATAAAATACTGAGGTTGAGAGATAACGTTATGCTTTTTCGCGAATCTCCAAATTTTTGGAATCATCCAATAAGAAAGCACATATGCTAAGCAAATATAAGCTGGAACATAATATGCTGCGGCTCCTTTAGAATAAGCCCATCCACTACCACCTAAAAAGGTAAAGGTTGTATATACTTCACCTGCAATTAAGAGGAAGACGATTAATGTGCCAAATCGCTTATTCCCAACCGCAAACTCATTGATGTTCATTTCTTTTCCTCGGCTTGCCCGAATCCCTAAGAATAAAGCAATTGTAGCAGTAATAAAGATGATGATCAGGGCACTGTTCATTCATATTCACTTCCTTCATTCGTAGGATCAAGTTTATAAACGATGAACAGAACAAGGGATGATAATACCATCCATAAAACAATCCAAAATAATAAGAAAGGCATTCCTAATATATAAGGTTCAATACGATTGGCTATTGGTAGAAGAACACACATTCCTATAAAAGGAATGATTAGTAAGACCTGCGCATACTTTCTCATTTTTCACTCTCCGATCTTTTTAGGTTACATTCATTTTTGTTGCACTACGAATGGATATTTACCTCTACAAGCTTTTTATTTATTTTTCAACCATTTCAGTAATCTTTCCATTTACTAAAGTTGTCCAAATTATTAGTTCACCTCTCTATCAGAAAATTAAGAATATAAAAAATATAACACAATATTTTTTGAAATGTACATGAACAGAATGTAAAGTAAGTTCTTTTCGTGGTTTTACAATATGTTGGATTTATTCTAGGCTTCACTTATTAGCGGGATGAGTTTTTATTGAGGGCCTACTAAAAGGAAGGGAATGCTTAATCGTTGTAGACGAAAAATGTAATTTCAATACGACTTTTTCTTGCAATGAGTGAACGAACTCTCCTTCACCTCGATAGTAAGTAACATTAATTTAAGACATTCATTCTTTCATCGCAGTTAGGAGAGTTCCAGTACATACTGATCCTTATCTTATCGTGCAGAGTACTTTTCTATTTTTCAATAATGATTGTATCTTCATCCATCTTCTCTATAATGATTTCTGCCACTTCTCTAGGGGATTTTAGCCGTGAGCGATCTTTAACGAAGTTATTTTCGTCCCAAAATGGAGTATCCATGCCTCCCATGTACACAGCATTGATTTTAATGTTGTTGTTTTCGTATTCTTTTTGAAGGCTTTCGGTAAAACCGCGAACAGCAAACTTGCTTGCACAATAAACAGTTTCATGTACCTTGCCACGCAAACCTGCTGTGGAAATGATATTCATGATACGACCTTCACCACGCTCAAGCAATAAAGGTAATACAGCTTTCGTCATATAAATAGTTCCTAACACATTCGTGTTTAGCATTTCGGTGATTTGCTCCTCAGTCAATTCAGGAAACGGTCCAAAATGGCCGACACCTGCATTGTTGACTACTCCAAAAATATCAAACTGCTCGCGAACTTCTTCCATTTTCTCCAATATCTCTTTTTTATTACGAATATCTAAAGTAAGGATATCTGCCTTTCCACCTTGAGATTCAATCATATTTTTTACGTTTGATAATTTATCAGCGTTTCTCCCTATAAGTAATAAATGAAATCCTTTTTGGGATAAAAGTAAGGCCAATTCCTTTCCTAATCCGGAACCGCCACCAGTAACTAATATTGTTTTCATAAAATTGCCTCCTACTCAGTAGTTGTACTTTATTAATTGTACAAAAATTACTATACTAAAATAAAGAGAAGGGTGGGAGTGAGGAAGTTGCATCAGGAGAAACGATATAGTGAAATGACTGAACAGGAGTTAAGACAGGAAATTTCCAAGCTACAGGAACAGGCGAGAAAAGCGGAGCAAATGGGAATGGTTAATCAGTTTGCAGTATTAGAAAGAAAGGTTCAAATGGCTCGCGCATACTTAATGAATCCTGATTCGTTCAAACCAGGGGAAATTTATGAAATTGAAGGAGCTCCCGGGGAGTATTTCAAAATAGACTACATGAACGGGGTTTTTGCATGGGGTTACCGCTTAAATGGTGATGGTAAAGAGGAAGCATTGCCGATTTCTCTGTTAAAGTGGTTGAAATAAGTGGAAAGAGCCAGAGATGAACTTTCTCTGGCTTGTTCCATTATACATTGACATAGGACTATTCTTCCCGTTGTCCGGACGCTCTCATTCGCTCTTGCGGATGGGTATTAATGGTACCGTCAGCTCGTTTGGATGCATATTCTGCTTTAGCCCGCGGTTCCCCTTCCAATTTATTGTTATTTTGGTTCGGGAAAAGTCTTTCTTTATTTCTCATAATGTACCTCCATAAAAAGGAATGAGAAAACGTGAGAAACAAAGCGATTCACTTTGCCAACCACGTATAGTTAGTATTTACTTATATATATCGCTTATGTTAAAAGAAAATGGAAAAGGAGTGAATGATTAATGAATGATTTTCATGAAAGATTAACAAAGATATTGTTGGATAAGAATAACCAACTTTCCTATAATCAGGCCCGTACATGGATTGAACTACTTTGGGAGGATTTTGAGACTACCTTTGCCAAGGCAGGGCAGCAGTATATGGGCAGTGAAATGACGGAAAGAATCGTCAGACAATGGATCGAAAATTACGGGGATAAGCTTCATGATTTTATAGCAACAAATCCAAAGTATGAAAAATATTTCCAACTAAATAATAATGTACATTAAAAAAATCGGCTTGGGTTTCCACGCCGATTCTTTCTATATAGATTTATCCGGGAATCATTCTTAATTTTTTTCGCAGCTTTTTCTCACTGTACACCCAACCGGTATAGGAATTAATCACTTTTAAGTCCCGATCCAGCTGAACAACGGCTACAAATGGATAATGACCATTGCTACGATACCGCAAGTCGATAAAGCGAACCTCGTAATAGTTATCGTATTCATCCACTTCCCAGCGATATACGGGTGAAAAGGAGAGAAAGGCAGATACATTTTCATCATTTTTAGCCGCTTCAATCACAGGGGTTTTTGGGACTGGAATCCGTCGAAAACGATCCAAAATGTTTACTTTTCCATTTTCTGCTCTACCGACAAAAAAGGTATTCTCGTTCATTGCTGCAATTCGCCATTGATGGAACCTCAATGTCGGGGCAATAATGATGTCAGTAGCATCCGGAATTAACTTTCTAACTTCAGCAAGTACTCTTTTTTTCGCTTGATACCGTTTAATATAGTATCCAAAAATGATCAGATACATAATTAGGAAAGTATAGCCTGGATTTGCTCCCAAGGCCCAAATAATTATGCCAACTACGTGAATCGTAAAAATGAATGGATCAAAAGTATTAATTACCCCTAACGCCACCCATTTGGAGGTAAATGGCCTTAGTGCTTGTGTTCCGTAAGCATTGAAAATGTCAACAAATACATGAATAAAGACAGCTGCAAATGTCCACGCCCACAAATGCAGAATGTTGGCTTCTGGAAAAAGAAAATAAACAACGGCAGTAATAAGGAGAGGCCATATTAAAACGGCGGGTATGGAATGTGTAACACCGCGGTGGTTTCGAATATAAATAGCGTTATTTCTAAGTTTTAAAACTGTGTCAATATCTGGAATTTGCGACCCGACAATGGTGCCGATAAATACACTAGTTGTGGTAGCAGAGCTTGCTGCAACAACAGGGTCAAGAGTGGCAAGCCCTCCAAGGGCTATGCCCATTACAATGTGAGTTCCCGTATCCAAGAAAATCCTCCTTTATTTCACTTCTTGTCAAATTGGACAAATTGACTTATCGTAAAACAGACTGCTTTTACATTTTTAAAATATAGTATGACCAACGTTCATTTGAATTTCTCATCATATCCCCTAATTTATCATGTTTTATAGCGGAGGATTTTATTAGTTATGTTAATTGAACTAAAAAATATCAATAAAATCAATATCACTTCTTTTCAAAATGATTTAATAACTTGGTTTCAACAAGAGAAGCGTGACTTGCCTTGGCGCAAGGACCGGGATCCTTATAAAGTATGGGTTTCAGAGATCATGCTGCAGCAAACGAGGGTAGACACAGTCATTCCTTATTTCAATCGCTTTATTGAATGGTTCCCAGATATTGATGCTTTGGCTGAGGCTGAAGAGGATAAAGTTTTAAAAGCATGGGAAGGACTAGGTTATTATTCTAGAGTAAGAAATTTGCAATCTGCTGTTCGTGAGGTAAAAGAAAAATATCATGGGAAGGTACCTGACACCCGTGAGGAAATTGCCACACTAAAAGGTGTTGGTCCTTATACAGCGGGGGCGATTCTTAGTATTGCCTATGGCATTCCAGAACCGGCTGTTGATGGTAATGTTATGAGAGTCTTGTCGAGAATTTTGTTAATTTGGGAAGACATTGCCAAGGCATCCACTAGAAAAGTGTTTGAAGAAGCTGTCAGGAAGCTCATTTCACATGAAGACCCTTCATCTTTTAATCAGGCGTTAATGGAACTTGGGGCACTTATTTGTACTCCAACCTCACCATCATGCTTGTTATGTCCTGTTCGTGAACATTGTCAAGCATTTGAAGAAGGAGTTCAAAATGAACTCCCCGTAAAAACAAAAAAAACAAAAACCCGTGAGGTTCAGTTAGCAGCGGCGGTTTTATTAAATGAAGACGGGAAAATCTTAATCCATAAACGTCCGTCTGATGGATTACTTGCAAATTTATGGGAATTTCCAAACGTGGAACTCCATCATCCGATTCAGCATGAACGGGGAACTATAATGGATTTATTTGAAAATTCATTGGGTTTAAATGTTCATCTAAACAAAGTTATAGGACAAATCGAACATGTTTTTTCTCACCTTGTATGGAAGATCAAAGTTTATATTGGAACCATAAATAACAAAATTGAAGAGAACAGCGAATGGAAACTAGTCTCAACCGAAGAACTTGAGGAATATGCTTTCCCGGTCTCTTATCAAAAAATGTATAAATTATTCCTAAAACAGAAAAGAACGCCAAAATAAAAATGGCGTTCTTTTCTTCTCAATTGAGAAAATATAGTCATTTACCTAGCGTTTTTATCCCACCGCGCCTTTCTATTTCCTCAATAATCTCTCTGTGAATGGACTGCCCCTCACTATTTAAATAAGGTATCATTTGTTGCAGTGCATGATGAAAAAAAGCAAGCTCATCATTATTCCAATCTGATATGGACATCATGGAAAGCTCTGTCATATCCCGTCCTGTGTACATATCACTCCATCCTTTCATAAGGGATCTTTTGCCTAAGTTTTGTATAATCATTGTCTTCTATGCATGGAAAAGCTAAAATTAAACTCAAGACAAAGAGTTAGAAAGGAAATGAAAAATGACGCAAAAGGTAGCATTAATTACCGGCAGCAGCCGAGGAATAGGAAAGGCGACTGCCATCAAGCTTGCAGAAGCTGGATATGATATTGTTATTAATTACGCACGAAGCAAAAAAGGTGCATTGGAAACAGCTGAGCAAGTTGAAGCTTTGGGAAGAAAGGCATTAGTTGTTAAAGCCAATGTTGGTGATGTCAACAAAATTAAAGATATGTTTGCACAAATTGAACAGGAATTTGGTCGTCTGGATGTATTTGTGAATAATGCAGCCTCAGGGGTGCAGCGTCCAGCGATGGAATTGGAAGAATCGCATTGGGATTGGACATTAAATATTAACAGTAAAGCTTTATTATTTTGCGCTCAGGAAGCCGCCAAACTAATGGAGAAAAATGGTGGAGGAAAAATTGTAAGTATCAGCTCTCTAGGTTCCATCCGTTATTTGAAAAATTACACAGCAGTAGGTGTTTCGAAAGCAGCATTAGAAGCATTGACACGATATTTAGCTGTTGAGCTAGCACCTAAAAATATTGTTGTAAATGCAGTATCCGGAGGAGCAGTTGATACCGAGGCGCTGAAACATTTTCCAAATCGGGAAGAGCTGCTACAAGAAGCAGCTGAGAAAACTCCAGCCGGCCGAATGGTGGAAATTGATGATATGGTTAACTGTGTCATGTTTTTAATATCCGATAAATCGAGTATGATCAGAGGGCAAACCATCATTGTTGATGGAGGTATTTCTTTACTCGTCTAGTTTTTCATTTTAATTTAAATTTTTTGGATAATCTCCACAGGGAAGGGTAAATTAATCCCGTGGAGGTGATAACAATGGCAAACAATCAACAACAACCAAACAAAACTACTGCTGGAACTAACATCCAAGAAGTAAGACAACAAAACGCACAATCAGCAACTACAGGTACTACTGGTAAATTTGGTACTGAATTTGCTGCTGAAACTAATGCGCAAGAAGTTAAAAAACAAAACCAAGCTGCTGAAGCTCGTAAAGGCCAAAACGCTGGTCAATTTGGCCAAAGCTAATTAACTATACTTAAGAAAAAGGCGCTCCATCTCGGAATGGAGTGCCTTTTTCAAATTCAATGGTACAAAAAAGACAAAATATCCTTTCATTCAACATAAGTAGTCAAAGGAAAAAAGAAGATCTGAAAGAATACATAGTATAGTAAATTTTTTAGGCGGTGAAGGAAATGGATCATTTTAACAAACTAGTTTCCGAGCAAATGGTTACGATGGACAAATTATTATATCTTCAATCCGAACTTGAGCGTTGTCAAAAAATCAAAGCTGAACTACAAGCATTACAGAATGAGACAGACCTTGAGAGCATTCAATCAGATATTCAAAAGATGAAAAAAGAATTAAAAGAGATTCAGTTCATTTTTGAAAAACAGACGGAAGAGGTTATTAATTCCTATCGAGAGATGAATATAACTACTGCTTTATAGCGTATTTTTTTGAAAGAGCCATGGAAATAATGGCTCTTTTGTTTTAAATTCTGTGTTCAACCGTTATAATAATAGAAAAAAGGAATTTACTTTGTTGCCTTTTGTCGTAATGAATGGAAAGATTAGGTTGCAAAGCGTTCGGTAATGAAGGTAGGGGAGAAAATGGGCGTACCCATCGAAGGTGAACCAATACAAATACATAGCTATAAACACAATGGGCACATCCATCGCGTCTGGGAGGAAACGACGGTTTTAAAAGGAACACAGAATTTGGTCATTGGCGGAAATGATCGGACTCTTGTAACAGAATCAGATGGAAGGACATGGATAACTAGAGAACCGGCTATTTGTTACTTTCATTCCCAGCATTGGTTTAATGTAATCGGAATGATTCGGGAAGATGGAATTTATTACTATTGCAATATTAGTTCACCTTTTATATTTGATGGTGAAGCATTAAAGTATATCGATTATGATTTGGATATTAAGGTATATCCTGATATGACCTTTCATTTGCTTGATGAGGATGAGTATGAACGCCATCGCCGGGAAATGAATTACCCGGACGTGATTGATCAAATTTTAAAAAGAAATGTGGACAAACTCATTCAATGGATCAGACAGAGGAGTGGCCCTTTTGCCCCCGATTTTATCGATATTTGGTATGAAAGGTATTTAACATACAGACGATAATTGAATGTAGGGGAAAAATGCCTGTTGAGAGAGTCAACAGGTATTTATTTTTTTGATAGGAAAGTGAAGCGTTAAATTATTTGGCGGTCAGTTAACCATTGATCAAAAAACTTTTCTGCCCATTAAATAATTTAGATCTAGTGCGGTGCAAAAGGAACAGTTAAGTTATTTAGGAAGAGGGGGGACTGTCTGTGAGCAGTATCCGAAGATACCTTCAATTTGTAAAACCATATCGTTGGCAAATCATAGCCACAATTATTATTGGGATTATTAAATTCTCCATTCCTCTCATTATTCCGATGTTAATTAAATATGTCGTGGATGACATTGTTCAAAATCCGGAACTAATCCCAGATGAAAAAATAAAGAAATTATTATTCATATTAAGTGTGATGTTCATTATTTTTGTTATTCTTAGGCCACCTATTGAATATTATCGCCAGTATTTTGCACAATGGACATCTAATAAAATTTTATATGATATTCGGAATATGATGTATAGACATATTCAAAAGCTCAGCTTTAAATACTATAGCAACAACCGTGCAGGGGAAATCATCTCTCGTGTGATTAATGATGTAGAGCAGACAAAAACTTTTGTTGTTACAGGATTAATGAATCTATGGCTCGATGTCGCTACCATCATTATTGCCATTTTTCTAATGTTTTCTTTAGATATAAAACTAACATTTGTCTCGATTTTGCTTTTTCCACTTTACGCTTTCTCAATCAAATACTTTTTTGGAAATTTGCGGAGGCTAACAAGAATACGGTCTCAAGCTCTTGCTGATGTGCAAAGCTATTTACATGAAAGAGTACAGGGAATGCCGGTCATAAAGAGCTTTGCCATTGAAAAACATGAACAAGCTCTGTTCGACAAACAGAATCAAAATTTTTTGGACAAAGCGCTAAATCACACTAGCTGGAATGCCAAGTCATTTTCCGCAGTCAATACCATTACTGATATTGCTCCATTAATTGTGATTGGTTATTCAGCTTATTTGGTCATTCAGGGGCAGCTTTCATTAGGAACTATGATTGCGTTTTTTGCTTATATTGACAAGTTATATAATCCACTTAGAAGATTGGTTAATTCTTCTACTACGATTACACAGTCATTTGCTTCTATGGATCGGGTTTTTGAGTTTTTGGATGAAAAATATGATATTACGGATGAAAAAGACGCGGTGGATTTGAAACAGGTAAAAGGAAATATTATTTTTGAGAATGTTTCCTTTTCCTATCATGAAAATGAGGATATGGTATTAAAAAATATCAATTTAAATGTGAAAAAAGGGGAAACCATAGCCCTTGTTGGAATGAGTGGTGGAGGAAAATCAACGCTAGTAAGTTTAATTCCGCGTTTTTATGATGTGACAGAGGGTAGGATCCTCCTTGATGGAACTGATATTCGGCGTTTTCGTGTCCAATCTCTAAGAGATAAAATCGGTGTGGTTTTCCAAGATAATTTTTTGTTTAGTGAATCAGTTAGGGATAATATTCTATTGGGAAAACCAGACGCAAGTGAGGAAGAGGTAGTTCGAGCAGCGATCGCGGCGAACGCTCATGAATTTATTACACAGTTGTCAGAAGGATATGACACAAAAGTCGGTGAAAGAGGTGTGAAGCTTTCTGGCGGTCAAAAACAGCGGATCGCCATTGCTCGTGTGTTCCTAAAAAATCCGCCAATCTTAATATTAGATGAGGCGACTTCTGCTCTTGATTTAGAGAGTGAACATTTCATCCAAGAGGCATTGGAAGATCTAGCAAAGGACCGCACGACTTTTATTGTTGCCCATCGTTTATCGACAATCACTCACGCTGACCGAATCGTTTTGATCGAACATGGACAAATTGTGGAGATAGGTACACATGAGGAATTAATGGCGAAACAAGGGAATTATTATCAATTATTTCAAGTTCAGCAATTGGAAAGTAGAAAAGAGCAAGCACCGTGCTAAGCCGCTAAAGAGTTTGCGAAAGACATTCCATGAGTCGAAAACATACTTTCTCAGCAAAACTTAAGAGGGTGTTCCTAAAAGTGTAACTTTTAGGAACACCCTCTTTTTTTACCCTCTCGATCCTTGTCTGCTGATTTCCGTTGCAAGTTTTGCTTTCTACCGATGTGCAAGGATGACTATTGGTTCTCTTCAATGCACATTTCGTCGTGATGGTAGTAATGAAAACTCGTAATCAGCACATCAAGATGTTCTACTTGCTCCGAATAATCAATAATGGCCGAAACAATTTGCATCGTATGGAAAAGATGTGGATTATTTTGACCGTACATTTCACTTTGATATGCTAAAAAGAAATCATATAGTTTCTTTTTATTAATTGTTACCTTCTCTTCTTGATTAGAAGGTGGAGTAGGCACCTTTCCAATAAATCTAAGCATCAGCTGCTCGTGGAAATAAATAAGATTATCCACTTGTTCTTGAAGTGCTTGCCTAAACTCCTCAGGAAGCATCAGTACTTCGTTTTCGAATCGATGTAATTTTTTTAATGTATTTAATCCTTTATTGGCGGTTATGATCATCTGCCGGTAAATCACTAGCTTGCGGGATTTTTCTAAATGTTTCTTTTTGAAATAGCTTCGTTCTTCCTTATACATCGAATAAAATTGCTCCATCGCTTTCACACAGTCTCTTAATTTTTCTATCTCGGTTTTGAGAAGCTGATGGTCGAAGTCTTGACGAGTGCTTAAGCGAATCCATTTAATAATCTTTTCCGTCGTTTCCACAATCTTTTGGTAGAGTTTGTTTTCATATTTAGGAGGCATAAACACAAGGTTTACAAGGAATGCAGAGAATACCCCTATCATAATAGTGGAAAAACGAATCCCAGCAAATTGTATGAAATTTTCAGCAGGTGTTTCCATGATAGAAATCAAGGTGACTAAAGAAAGTCCAATCGTGTTTTCGAGCTTCAGCTTTAAATTAAGTGTAATCACAAGAATTGCAGCCAAGCCTACGACAATAAAATGATTTCCTAATAGTAATACACAAAAAACTGCTAGTAAGGCTCCAATGATATTGGATTGAATTTGTTCAATAATGGTTAAATAAGACCGATAAATGGTCGGTTGTATCGCAAAGATCGCGGCAATTGCTGCAAAAACTGGTGAAGGAGAATTTAGCAGCTGAGCCAGATAAAGTGATAAAACAATTGCTATTCCCGTTTTAAAGATGCGGGCACCTAACTTCATGTTATAAAAAATCCTTTCAATTCTACATTTCATCATTCATAAACAACTAAGTACTATACATGGATTAAACCATATAATCAAGTGAAATTTTATGTACAAATGATAAATTTTTTGTTAAGTTTTTGAAATGTATCTTACATAAAAAAAGCATCCGCCAATTGAATGCGGATGCTAAAAAAGGGACCTATTAAAGGAAATTATTCAGTTGAAACGGATGGGTCGGCTTGCTCTTTAACTGGGACAATCTGCACAAAGTGCTTCTCTGGTGCTTGAATCAAGCATTGCAGCTGCTCAGCTTCTTCGGCCTGACCATTTGATTCTAGTAAATGAGCATATTTTGTTAATAGTTCAAGAACGTCCTGTTTGCCTTTTTCATTTAATTCTTCGATAGATACTTTAGCACCTTTGGCAATTCTTCTCTCAATAGCTTTTTTCGTTAACCCCATTTCAGGCTGTTGACGAATATAAACAACACCGCCAGTCATACCTGCACAAATCCATGGACCTGGATCCCCAAGAACAAGGCCTCGCCCGTTTGTCATATATTCAAATGCAAATCCTTTAATATTTGCATTCGCACCTATATTTCCATTTTCATTTTCAGGGATAGGTTTTACCAATTGACCGCCAATAATCATATCTGCACCAGATAAGCGGATTCCGGCACGAGCGTCAGCGTTTCCTTGAGCAACGAGTAGACCACGTTGTGCTCCATAACCAAATCCTTTACCAACAGATCCGTTTACATATTTGCCATTTTTTCCTTTTGCTTTAAGAACATGAATACTTCCACCATAAGAAGTTTTACCAACACCGTCTTGACCGCCACCATTTACGGTGATCTCGATTCCATCACTGTTGTAGGCACCAAGGCCGTTCCCAGGAATGGATCCTTCCTTATATTTAAGTTGAACAGGAGGAAGCTGCCTATAAGAGCCGTCCAAACGGCCACGCACGCGGTGGCAGGAAACACGGCTTCCCAATACACGCTGATTGGATGTGACACTGACAAATTCCCTTGAAGATTGAAGTTGATCTACACTTGCATCTAAATATTCCGCACCGCAAGCCACTTGCATGAGTACTTCTAATGTTGATTTTGAATCTTCCATTTTTGCAAATTGGCTGATGGATAATGGTTTGAGTAAATAAGATAGGTTAAGCTGTCCTTCACCTTTCACCTGTTCTAATAGATCCGAACGTCCAACAGCATCTTGAAGATTCTTAATTCCCATTGAAGCAGCAATGGCTTTTAATTCTTGGCCAAATGCGCCAAAAAGGTTTACGATTCCTTGTACCGCTTTATCAAATTGACGTGGTACAAATCGGCGGAGCCCATGTTCTTTCGCCTGAGCTTCTGATTCAATTTGAGTCGCGATACCAACATGGCATGTGTCTAAGTGACAACCACGGCATGTTGTACAGCCGATGGATAGCATCGCCAGTGTACCAAAGCCGACACGGTTGGCTCCAAGTAACATAATTTTCATAACGTCCATGGCACTTTTTATACCACCGTCAGCCCATAGTTCCACTTTATGGCGTAATCCACTCTCCAATAGGGCGTTATGAGCTGCTTTTACTCCGATTTCAACTGGTAGACCAACATGTTGCAGAGCATGGATTCTGGCGGCACCAGTACCACCGTCAAAGCCGCTTAATGTAATAATATCTGCACCAGCTTTTGCGATACCAACTGCAATAGTTCCAATGTTCGGAACGACTGGTACCTTAACCGCAATTTTTGCTTGGTCATTCGCTGTTTTCAATTCAAGGATCATTTGGGCAAGGTCCTCAATCGAATAAATGTCATGGTTATTTGATGGTGAAATTAAATCGGAACCGAGCGTTGCATTCCTTGCAGCTGCTACCTTAGTCGTTACCTTTGAACCAGGTAAGTGACCGCCTTCACCAGGCTTTGCCCCTTGGCCAATCTTAATTTCTAATAGATTAGAAGAGTTTAATAGCTCAGCATTGACGCCAAATCTACCAGATGCTACTTGTTGACCGCGGGTGCGTGGATATTTGCCAAGCATATCTTTGATTTCTCCGCCTTCACCATTTAGACTCACCATGTTTAAGCGGTCCGCCCCTTCTGCATAGGCACGGAAGGCAATCTCATTTTGCGAGCCAAATGACATGGAAGAAATGATAAATGGCAAATCATGTTCTCCTACACGAATGTCAACTTCCTCAGGTGATAATGGCTTTTCACTCTGTTTCAATCCAATTAAATGGCGGATTGTTGTTGGATTCATTGTTTCTTGCTCTGTAATCTTATCGCGGTACACACCATAATCTCCAGTACTTGCTAACTCGCTAATGGACTTCCAAATCCGTGGGAAGAGATGGAAGGTTTTTCCGATTCGTTCTTTTTCATTATGGAAATCTTCTGCTCTTTTCAAAGCATCTTGCTTCATTGCTTCAAAGTCGGTCTCAATTTGATCGGAACCAAAGAAGTTGATGATATTTAAAACTTTGGCAACCTCTTCATGAAGCCCTATGCTTGAGAATAGGCGACCATACCCGCGGAGTTCATGGATTCCAATGGTAGATATTACTTTTTCTAACCCTTTTGTTAAAGCACTGTATAAATTGATTAATGGTTTTTCTGTCTCACCTAGAACAGTCAGGAACATATAATAAGGACTGATTAAATCTGCTCCTAGGCCAAATACAGTAATGATGTCGTGTAAAGAGCGAATGGCTGCTGAACGTACTAATAATGAGCAATCTCTTCTTAACTCTGCTTTGACTAATGCTTGATCAATGGCTGATGTCACTAGATGTGGGTCAATCCAATAGGCCTCTTCTTGATGAGCTTTACTATCATCTAAAATGAGCAAGCTTTTACCGGATTGGACTGCCTCGACTGCTTCATTTGCCAATCGATCAAGCGCTTCATTCAACGTCTCATCTTTAGAAAATGTCATTGAAAGATAGGCAGTCAATTTACGTTTTTGGAAAAACTGCACGACCTGATCGAAACTTAGCTGTTGCAGGATTGTCGAACAATTGTATCCTGCCTTTCCTTCTATAAGTATTGGGGTGGTTAACTCTATTACGGTTTCAGCGTCTTTGTTCGAAAACAAGTCAGGACGTTTTCCGATGATGACACGGGTAGAGAAATGCTCTGTTTCTCGCTCGCGGTCAATCGCAGGATTCGTGACCACAGCTACGCTTTCCTTAATATAATCGGCAATATTGACTCGTTCTGGATTTAAAGCGGCAAGCGGTGCGTCATGACCGAGGGAACGAATAGGCTCCACACCTTTTTCAGCCATTTGCTCGATTAATTGGATATGGTCTCTCTCCCATCCAAAAGCCTTATATTGGCCATTATGAAGTTTATCCGGATATTGCATAGTTACGGTTTTTTCAAGTGAAGGTGGTGTTAGACGCAGTCTCGATCCACTAAGATTTAACCGTTTGGAAAAACGACGATAGACTTCGTTTTGATATTCAGTATGTTCGTAAACATCCAGCACTTGGCCATTCCATTTAAAGCCCACCTTTTCACCAGGTGCTAATGGCTTTGGATCATTTACATACTCGGTTGTTGGAATAATTCCCGGTTCAGACGAGAAGAGGTAAGAGGTTTCCGTTTCGAGCATCCAAAGCGGTCGAAGTCCTAAAGCATCCACGCTGAACACAGCTTCATCGGCATAACGGGATACGATACCGGCCGGACCTTGGGCGAAGTGCCCCCATCCTTCACGGAGATAAGTATATAAATCTTGTAAATGTTCCGGATATGCTTTGATTTCATTGACAATAGGTGGGAACAAAAGGTCCATCACTTCAAATAGGGTATAGCCATCTCGACAAATGAATGTTTCCATTGTCCGGCTTAGATCTTGTGAGTCACTGCCGTCTTTTACAAGAGGCACACCAATCATTTTTGCCTCGTCACGAAGCTTGGCAATTGTATTAATTTCTCCATTATGGCCAAGAACGCTGAAAGGCTGTACCCGGAAAAAGTTTGATAGTGTATTTGTTGAATATCGGTTATGTCCAAGTGTCATTGTCGAAGCCACGAGTGGGTTGGCTAAGTCTTTATAGTAACGCGGAAGAATATCTCCTGCTCCCATAACTTTATAGACTACATGGTTTTGACTTAATGATGCTACATGAACATGCTCATTTTCCTCAAAATCTATTAAAGTTTCAAAAAGGACCTTGGTTAATTCTTGCCCTTTTTTGTAAGAAAGACAAGCAAACTGCCAAAAGACAGGGTTCTCCTGAATGGCAATTGGACCAAGGGCATCTGGGTCTGTAACCTGATCTGTCTCAAATATTAGTTCTAATCCATGATTTTTAAGTTTCGTGATTAATTCCTGTTTTGTAGTTTTCCAATCTGTTTTTTGGCTAACAAAAACATGGCCGACAGCAAATTGTTCTTTCTCCACGAGAGAGGGATCTAGGTCTGCCTGAAGTAATTTCTCTTTCCAAAGTGCAACTGGAATATCGATATGAATTCCAACACCGTCGCCCTCTCCATTAATAAAACCTGCACGGTGGTTCATCGTTACAAGGGCGTCAATACAGTCAAAAATATTTTTCCTTGTTGGGATTTTGTGTTTTTCAAGGCAAGCGACAATCCCACAAGCATCATGTTCCTGCTTATGGAAATCTTTGAAAATAGCTGGGGTCCATTTTTCTGTCATGTTACGGGCTTCTCGAGGCATTCCTCAGTAAGCCGCTTCACCTCCTATGATAGATTAGTTGCGAGTAGTATTGTGAATTGGATTCGACACTTTAATGAGGCATAAAATTAAAGAATGGAAAAATAATAAATTTATATTATCATATGAATTTTCGGAAATCAAATAAATATTCAAAAAAGTGGATGAAGATTGGAATGGGAGATAGAAGGAAAAGTCTAAAATTGCAAGCGTTTACATAAAGAAAATAAATAAAAGGGAGTGATTTTTCACTCCCAAATTTGCATAAAAAATGTATATTTATTCTGGTTTGAGTGCGGAGAATGCATTTCTTACTGCATGTAATGTAGCCTCAACATCCTCTTCTGTATGAGCAATGGTAAGGAACCATGCTTCATATTTGGAAGGTGCGAGATTAATTCCTTGGTGGAGCATTAACTTGAAAAATTTAGCAAACATTTCTCCGTCAGTATTTTCCGCCTGCTCGTAGTTTTCTACTTTTTCATTTGTAAAGTAGACTGTCAAGGCACCTTTTAAACGATTGATTGTAATAGGAATATTGTATTCTTTGCTAGCTTCAAGAATTCCAGCTTCAAGAATGGCGCCAAGACGGTCGAGATGCTCATATACACCTTCTTGTTTCAACACTTCCAGGCAGGCGATACCGGCAAGTATGGAGGCAGGATTTCCAGCCATCGTTCCTGCTTGGTAAGCTGGGCCAAGAGGGGCTACTTTTTCCATAATGTCTTTTCGACCACCATAGGCACCAATTGGAAGGCCGCCGCCAATTATTTTTCCTAGTGCCGTTAAATCTGGTTTAACGCCGAGTAAATCTTGGGCACCACCGTACATAAAACGAAATGCTGTAATGACTTCATCGTAAATGACTAAGGCTCCGGCTGCATGGGTTAGTTCATTGACTTGCTCTAGGAAGCCTGGCTTTGGTTCTACAATCCCGAAATTGCCGACAATCGGTTCCACTAATACGGCAGCGACTTGGTTACCCCATTTATCTAAAGCTTCTTTAAATGGTTCAATATCATTAAATGGTACGGTAATCACTTCTTGAGCGATTGATTTTGGAACGCCGGCAGAGTCCGGTGTGCCTAGAGTCGAAGGGCCTGATCCTGCTGCTACTAACACAAGGTCGGAGTGGCCGTGGTAGCAACCGGCAAATTTAATGATTTTGTCGCGGCCGGTATAGGCACGAGCCACTCGGATGGTGGTCATAACAGCTTCCGTCCCAGAGTTGACAAATCGAACCTTTTCAAGGGAAGGGATTGCTTCCTTAAGCATTTTTGCGAATTTGACTTCATGTGGGGTTGGTGTTCCGTAAAGGACACCAGTTTCAGCTGCACGCTTAATGGCTTCGGTAATATGCGGATGAGCATGGCCAGTAATGATTGGTCCATATGCTGCTAAATAGTCGATGTATTGATTGCCGTCGACATCCCAAAAGTATGCGCCTTGCGCACGTTCCATTACGACTGGTGCACCGCCACCAACGGCTTTGTAAGAGCGAGATGGGCTGTTTACGCCTCCAACTATATGTTCCAATGCTTCCTTATGTAACCGTTCTGAATTCGTAAATTGCAAGGTAATTACCTCCTTATTGTTCTTATCAATCTATTTTAACACGTATTTCCTGTTTTAACTTTTTGACAATTCTCTCAGTGGGACATATTGTGCAGGACGTTTGTCTTCTCTTTCCTATTTAGCTAAACTATTTCATTATGGTATGCATCAAGGAGGTGCTAGAAAAACATGAATGCAATTGAGGTAAAAAACTTACGAAAAGAATTTAAAGCCTATTCCAGCCGATCAGGTTTAGCAGGAGCGTTTCGAGACCTTTTTACAAGAAATTATAAAATCATTCCTGCCGTAAATGATATTAACTTTACCGTTAAGCAAGGAGAAATGGTTGGGTATATTGGTGAAAATGGGGCAGGGAAGTCCACAACCATTAAAATGCTTACGGGAATCCTTACGCCAACTTCAGGTGAAATTACCGTTAATGGCATGAATCCCCATAAAGAGAGGGAAAAATTTGTTCAAACGATTGGGGTAGTATTCGGCCAGCGTTCCCAATTGTGGTGGGATATCGCTGTTCAGGAATCATTTCGTCTACTGAAAAAAGTATATAAAGTATCCGATGAGCAATACAACAATCATATGGCCCATGTGATTAAAACTCTGGATATCGAACCACTGCTCGATAAACCAGTTCGTAAACTATCACTTGGTCAAAGAATGAGGTGTGAGCTGGCGGCGGCCCTTATCCATAATCCGCCTTTACTGTTCCTTGATGAACCGACGATTGGCTTAGATGTCTTGGTTAAACTAAAAATCCGGGACTTTTTAAAAGAAATAAACGAAAAATATAACACCACCATTCTTCTAACCACCCATGATCTATCTGATATTGAAGCCTTGTGTGAACGCGTCATTATGCTTGATGAAGGGAAAGTCATATATGACGGGGCACTGAAAAAGTTAAAGGAGACGATGGATGACGGAAAAGAAGTGCAGTTTCAATTCCTGCAAAATGTCGACCTCGCTCAAGTCACTGCTTTAACAGCAGGAATGCCAGTGAAATGGGAGCTCAATGAAAAAGAACAACTTTTTACCGCCTATATTGAGGATCAAGATGAGCTGATTTCGCAACTGATTTCAAAGGTGGTTTCTATTTATAAGATTAAAGATATTAAAATAAACGAAACCTCTACAGAAGAGTTGATTCGCAATATTTATGAAAAGGGTGCGGTTGAAGTTGGATAAATATTTGGAAATGATTCGGATCCGGTTTTTAATGATGCTCGCTTACCGGACCAATTACTACACTGGCATTCTCATCTATAGCATTAATATCGGTGCTTATTATTTTTTGTGGTCGGCCATCTATGGTTCTAAAGAACAGATTCAAGGGCTTTCTGTTACTCAAATGACTACCTATGTAGCTATTTCATGGATGGCTCGTGCGTTTTATTTCAACAATCTCGATCGCGAAATGGCCATGGAAATTAAAGAGGGAAGAGTAGCTGTAGAATTAATCCGACCATACAATTATCTCGGAATGAAAACTATGCAGGGACTAGGGGAAGGTATTTTTAGATTGATTTTTTTCTCCATACCGGGATTTATACTGGTTTATTTACTTTTTCCTATTCAATTATCTTGGAAACCAGATATTTGGGCGCTTTTCGCCGTCTCTATCCTCTTAAGCTTTTTCATCAATACGGAGTTGAATCTATTAACCGGAATTACAACTTTCTTCTTATATAATAATACAGGCCTTATTAGGGCCAAAAGGGTAGTGATTGATCTGTTTTCCGGACTTCTCTTGCCGATGAGCTTTTTCCCTGGCTGGGCACAGGAAGTCATGAGATATTTGCCTTTTCAGGGAATTAGTTATATCCCAAGTATGATTTTTACTGAAGGGTTTAATCACCATCAGGCCGTCGAGGCGATCGGCCAGCAATTCCTTTGGGTCATTGTTTTATTTATTCCCATTCGTTTGGTATGGTCAATCGCTAAGAAACAGATGGTCATTCAAGGGGGATAAGTGGCAATGTTTTATGTAAAGATATTTTTCCAATACATGTCACAATATATAAAAACAAGGCTCCAATATCGAACCGATATTTTTGTTGAATTTTTTTCAGATTTACTTTCCCAAGCGATCAATTTGATTTTTATCTTGGTGGTATTTGGCCACACTCATTTATTAAATGGCTGGAACAGGGATGAAATTATTTTTATTTATGGATTTTTCTTGGTGCCTTTTGCTGTCTTTTCCGCCTTTTTTAATATTTGGGATTTTAATGAACGGTATATTGTTAAGGGGGAACTAGACAGGATTTTAACAAGGCCGATCCATAGTCTGTTTCAGATTATACTAGAACGAATGGAGCTTGAAGCGCTTTTAGGTGCTATTACAGGACTGGCGGTTATGATTTATGCTGGTTTACGTCTTCATATAAATATCGAATGGTATGATCCGCTGCTCTTTATTGTTTTTGTCATTGGTGGTGTATTAATTTATGGCGGTATCTTTATTATGTTGGCTTGTATCAGCTTTTGGGCAGATGCACGGACTTCGCTCATGCCAATGATGTATAACATTAGTAATTATGGGCGGTATCCGGTAAATATTTATAATCACATTATCCGCTTTGTGTTAACTTGGATATTACCATTTGCGTTTGTAGGTGTTTATCCTGCCGCATTTTTCTTGGAAAAACAAGAATGGTTTTGGTATTCCTTTTTAACACCTGTAATGGGCATTCTTTTCTTTACTATATCCGTGATTCTCTGGAATCAAGGGGTTAAACGATATCGCGGAGCAGGAAATTAGTAAATATATAATTTTAAAAAAATAATGATGGGCAGATGGGACGGTTTGGATATTTTCATGGTCAAGCCGGCATAGAAATAGAATAACCCGTATCGAATTAGAGGTGTGTGTTATTGATCTATTTCCTATTGCCCATCGTTATTTTTTGCATTTTTATGAGTATCCGTACTTTATTCATTCCAAATACCATTAAAGGGAAGATTGTTTCAATTGATAATTTTTTTTATTTATTGACGGTTTATTTAACAGTAATAATCGGCTTTGGTTTGATTTATTTAATATTTGAATTAATCGGTTTAACCGTGCTTCTTGAGGTGAATCCCGAAAATCGAAATAATCCCTTTGAATCTAGCTTTTATTTTAGTGCGATGATGTTGTTTTCGGTTGGAAATGGGGATGTCATTCCTCATGGAATCGGCCGATTAATTGCCGCTGTGGAGGCATTAATTGGTTATACTTTACCAGCAGCTTTTGTGGCAAAAGTGTTTTTTGATAGGGAAAAATAAAATGGATTAGGCAGAATAGTTGTATTCCCCCAAATCTTTGGTTAGGCTGATGATAAATAATGACCATACTGGAGGGATTGAAATGACAGTAGAAGTTGGAAAGCAAGCCCCAGATTTTACACTAACAGCCCATAATGGGGAGACAGTAACTTTGTCAAATCTTAAAGGGAAAAATGTTGTGTTATATTTTTACCCAAAAGACATGACACCAGGTTGTACAACAGAAGCATGTGATTTTAGAGATCAATATGAACAGTTTGCCGAATTAAATGCTGTGATTCTGGGAGTCAGCCCGGACCCTGTTGAGCGCCATCAAAAGTTTGTTGATAAATATGGACTACCGTTTTTGTTGCTCGCAGATACAGACCATCAAGTTGCTGAAGCTTACGGTGTTTGGAAACTTAAGAAAAATTTTGGAAAAGAGTATATGGGAATTGAACGATCCACTTTTATTATTGACAAGGAAGGCATCATTGTAAAAGAATGGCGCAAGGTTCAAGTAAAGGGGCATGTAGAAGCAGCTTTAAACTATATAAAGGAAAACCTTTAAGCCTATTTTTATCAGTAAAGGCATTTGTCCAATGCATAAAAACTTTCATTGAATATCATTTTATTAGGGCATACCTCCTCAGATTATTTTTGGGCCAGCAAGTGGCCCCTTTTTTATGCAGTAAATTTCTAAATGCAACCATTCGATGATATGATTAAAGAAAATCATAATAAAATGGAACGGCTATTTTGTCATGTAACAAGAATCATGACTGATAACCATTTTCGCTGAATCTTTAACAAGGTATGTTGAAACTTATCTTTTCTTAAAACAAAGGGGGAGTTATGGATGAAAATTTACACAAAAACAGGGGATAAAGGAACAACCTCTCTAATTTACGGTGAGAGAGTGGCGAAAACTGATGTACGTGTCGAAGCATATGGCACATGTGATGAAACCAATTCCATGATTGGTCTGGCACTAAGTCATTTAAAGAAGGAAAATTTTCAAGGGAAAGAAATAATTGAAAAAGTATATCATAAAATACAAACAAATCTATTTCATGTTGGAGCAGAGCTTGCTACACCAAAAGGGAAAGAAGTAAAATGGAAGCTTGCAGAGGCAGACATCGAAGAAATGGAAAAACAGATCGATGAATGGGATGCAGAGCTCCCAACACTAACGAATTTTATTTTACCGGGCGGTCATCCAGCTGGCGCAGCATTCCACGTTGCCCGAACAATGGCGAGAAGGGCAGAAAGATGCGCCGTTGCTATAGAAGAGGATGTTAATCCATTAGTATTGGCTTTTTTAAACCGTCTATCTGATTTATTGTTTGTGACGGCACGCTATGTTAATTATCAGTTAGGAGAAAATGAACAAACATTGCATAGTAAGTAATATCAACAAAATGTTTATGCGGCATCATATTGACAAAACGACAAATTACTTAGTAAACTAATTATAACAATTATAAAGTAATAATATTTTTTGAAAAAGTGAGGTGCATGACGATGAATCAGTTAAAAGAAGCGTTGGAGACCTTAAAGGAAACAGGAGTACGCATTACTCCACAACGTCATGCGATTCTTGAATATTTGATAAATTCAATGTCACATCCTACAGCAGATGAAATTTACAAAGCTCTTGAAGGGAAATTTCCGAATATGAGCGTGGCAACGGTTTACAATAATTTACGTGTATTTCGGGAAGTCGGACTTGTAAAGGAATTAACCTATGGCGATGCTTCCAGCCGTTTTGATTTTGTCACATCCCATCATTATCATGTAATCTGTCAAGACTGTGGGAAAATAGTGGATTTTCACTATCCAGGTTTGGATGAAGTAGAGCAACTGGCCACTCATGTGACTGGCTTTAAGGTATCTAACCATCGTATGGAAATTTACGGTTCATGTCCTGAATGTACTGCAAAAAAAGAGAAAAAAGAAGTACAGCATTAATCTAAAAAAGACTGATTTGAGGGAAATCAGTCTTTTTTAGATTAAGCAAAGATCTTATCGACATCGTGAAACGTCGAACACAAGCGTTCTATTGATTTGTATCCTTCGCTCTCCTCCTTTAGACCGTCAAACATTCACCTTTAATTCGTTTGGATGGAGAGAATAATAAAGTAGGCTTTGGCAGCAAATGCATCATATGTCCAAAAGTGATAATTTTTTGGGAAGGTGATTACCGTAACCAAAGAGTTTTCGCATTTTGGATATTAAAAAGGATGAATTGGCAAATGCCGCATCATCCTTTTTTTATTTTCTAGATTTTTTATTATAGGATTCATCAAACTCTTTTCCTTCAAGTGTTGGATCAAGAGTTAGAGGCTCTCTACAATACATACACATGTCCACACGGCCAAGCATTTTTGTCGTTTTCCCACAGCCGGGACATATTACTTGAATCGTCCTAGTTGACAGCATACCGATCCAAAAATAAACAATTGTGCTGGCGATAATAAAAAGTAGACCAAGGATCATAAAAATGGTCATAATAATTGGTGAGGTACGGAAATAGATACCCCCATACATAACGATAAACCCAATGAAGATTAACGATAAAGCAAAAGAGCGGATTTTATTTATTTTACTAGAATATTTCGCCATGGTCTCACCCTCCTAGACAAACTATAACACAATCAAGCTGGGAGAAAAATAAAACTGTGGCTAGATGTCGAATTTTGTCTGAAATTCTAGCAGGAAATTTTAGCGCGTTGTCGAAGTAATATTGCTATCGAGAAAATTGGAGGTTGGATTCATGGAGGACATTCTTCGGCCCATCTATCAGGAAAGGGCTAGCCAACTAAATACTCTAGGAGTTTTATTGGTTGAAAAAAAACAAAAGTCAGCTCAAACCACAGATTTTTTTGATGTCATCTTACTTATCATTGTCAAAGAAGCAGATCAGCCTGTGTTTATAAAACATTATTCTTACGATGATAAAAAAGCGGCCATGCATGTTGTAACGGAAGAAAAACTACAGGAATGGCTGTTGTTGGGAACCAACAGAAAGATCTTTGAATGGATAGAACATTCCAAAATTATTTTTGACCGAAACGAATTTGTTGCTCGTTTAAAAACAGAGTTACGCGAATTTCCTTTTAATGGACGGAAAATCAAAATGGGTCTGGAATTTGCGAAGTTAATCCGCCGATATGTTGATGGCAAAGCATTTTTTGAAAGCAAACAATACTTGGATGCTTATAATCATGTTGTGCATTCCTTGCACCATCTTGCAAGATTAGCCATTATTGAGCATGGATTGCATCCAGAGTTGACCGTTTGGCAGCAAGTAAAACAAATTGAACCGGAAATTTATAAATTATATGAGGAACTTGTAAATAGTGAAGAAACACTAGAGAAAAGATTGGAGCTCTTATTTCTTGCCAGTGAATTTTTAATTCACTCGAGAGTCCATATCGGGACCTCGCATTTATTAAATGTGCTAAGCCGTAAAGATTATTGGATGTTTAATGAAATCATGACAGAACAAGAATTACTCCCTTATTCCGTAGATTTGTCTGTCTTAATTGAATATTTAATTGATAAACATCTAATTGAGGTCGTTAATCTTGAAACAAAAGGCCAGGGTGTTTTCCACCGATGTTATAGGTTAAATAAAAAAACATCATAAAAAAATATTAAAAAAACTATTGACCTATAATGAAATACTTGGTATATTAATAACCGTCGCTGCGATACAGTTGAAAAAACATAAGTTGCAGTCGACGGTTGCTTTTTTGAAAAAATAAAGTGTTGACAACAATGAACACTTTATGATAAATTAAAAAAGTCGCTCTTAACAAATTGTTCTTTGAAAACTAAACAACCAAAAACGTCAACAAATCACAACATTCGTTTCTATCGAAACGAAGCCAACGTTAATTTTATGAGCTAATCAACTTTTTTGGAGAGTTTGATCCTGGCTCAGGACGAACGCTGGCGGCGTGCCTAATACATGCAAGTCGAGCGGACCAATAGAAGCTTGCTTCTGTTGGTTAGCGGCGGACGGGTGAGTAACACGTGGGCAACCTGCCTGTAAGACTGGGATAACTTCGGGAAACCGGAGCTAATACCGGATAATTCATCCCCTCGCATGAGGGGGTGCTGAAAGTCGGTTC
>NZ_JAAFZF010000018.1:0-56246 GCF_010614825.1 Neobacillus sedimentimangrovi | reverse complement strand
AAAACTGCTTATTTTTCTTGGCTGCCAAACCAATTCGACCAAATTCTTGATAAGCTCGTACCCATCGTCTTAACTGTGATTCTGCTAGTGGCTTATATTTCTTTGCAAGTAATCCACAACCTAATGGGCCATTAAGATATTCTAGTACAACCATCAGCTTAAATTCTTCACTATATTTAGCCATAAAAAACACCCCAAAAGTTAGATTTTAACTCTAACTTTTGGGGTGCAGTACCTGCGGGAACCCTTTTTATTAGTGTTCTTTTTCAACAAAATCGGTTAATGCTTGAATGGCTTTATCCTCGTCTTCCCCATCAGCGATGATGTTAATGACGACTCCGGAACCAAGCGCGAGGCTCATCAGGCCCATGATACTTTTGGCATTCACTTTTTTTCCATCCTTTTCAAGAAAAACATCAGCTGAGAACCGGTTGGCTTCCTGGACAAACAGTGCAGCTGGACGAGCTTGAAGGCCAGTTTTCAATTTTACTTCGACTTGTTTTGCCAACATGTAATTATTCCTCCTCTGCCATATGTGTTTAATTATTTTTTTTAATGGTATAAGTATGATCGGTCCTAAGCATTACTTCAAAGATAGTGATTCTCCTGCGCGCAGCTTTTCAGCAATCTCATCAATTTTCCGAAGGCGATGATTAATGCCAGACTTACTAATCGTGCCTCCTGAAACCATCTCACCTAGTTCTTTCAATGTAACATCTGTATACTTTAATCGGAGCTCAGCAATTTCTCTTAATTTGTCAGGTAAAACTTGTAAGCCAACCGTTTGTTCAATATAACGGATATTCTCAACCTGTCTGATGGAAGCACCAATCGTTTTATTTAAATTTGCCGTTTCACAGTTGACCAGACGATTTACAGAATTGCGCATATCACGAACAATTCGAACATCCTCAAATCGAAGTAACGCATTATGAGCACCAATAATATTTAAAAACTCCGTTATTTTCTCTGCTTCTTTTAAATACGTTATATAGCCTTTTTTCCGTTCAAGTGTTTTGCTGTTAAGTCCGAATGAATTCATTAATTCACATAATGAATCATTATGTTCCTTATAAAGGGAAGAAATTTCTAGATGATAAGAGGACGTTTCCGGATTATTCACCGATCCTCCAGCCAAAAATGCACCGCGTAGATAGGAACGCTTACAACACTTTTTTTTCACAAGCTCAGGAGAAATATCGTGGATAAATGTGAACCCATCCCCCAATATTTTTGTGTCTTCCAAAATTTCTTTTGCCCGTTCCGATAAACGGACAATGTAAACATTATTCTTTTTCAAACGCATTTTTTTACGGACAAGCAATTCGACTTGAACTTGATATCTTTTCTTCAATAACGTATAAATTCTTCTAGCAATCGCCGCATTTTCGGTTTGTATATCGACCACAATTTTACGATTAGAAAAGGAAAGGGAACCGTTCATTCGAATAAGTGCTGAAAGTTCAGCACGTTCACAACACGGTTTCACTTCTAAGTTCGTTAATTCCTTTTTTGTTTCAGAAGCGAAAGACATTCCCTTACCCCCTTTCAACAATAACAATCATTTTTCCTAATAAATAATTGCACTTTACGCTTCGTTTATTTTCTTAAAAATTCCATTTTATTTATTTTACGCTTCATAACGTCTTTTGGTTTCGGTCATTAATAAATTATATAAAATTTTAGCTACTTTTTGTGGGTCATGTCTTAAAGCACCTTTTTCAAGATTGGCGATATCGGCGTGAACAACCTCCAAGCCTAGTTCAGTAAGTTTCTCTAAATCGAAGTGAACCGGATGGGCCAGCTCTTCCTTATAACGAAGCTGAACATCTTCCGGAATCTCCTCTTTATTCACTAGGATGATGTTAATAAAATCATCACAACTCATGTGATCATAAATGGCCTTTACATGATCACTAGCCGTATATCCATGTGTTTCCCCTGCTTGGGTCATAAGATTACAAATATATACTTTTTTGGCTCGTGAACGGCATACTTCATCCCCTAGTTGAGGGACGAGCAGGTTCGGCAACAGGCTGGTATATAGACTTCCTGGTCCAAGAATGATCAAGTCGGCCTTACGAATCGCTTGAATGGTCTCTGGAAGCGGACGGATATTTTTAGGAGTTAAGAAAACCCTTTTAATTTTTTTCCCGGAATACGGGATTTTCGATTCTCCAGAAACGACGGTGCCATCCTCCATTTCCGCATGCAAAACAACGCTTTGATTGGCGGCTGGAAGCACTTTTCCTCGTACATTCAATACCCTGCTCATTTCCTGAATGGCATGAACAAAGTCGCCGGTAATCGAAGTCATTGCGGCTAATATGAGATTGCCGAGCGAATGACCGGAAAGCTCATTGGATGTTTTAAACCGATGCTGAAACATTTCCTCAACAAGTGGTTCCACATCCGAAAGAGCGGCTAACACGTTGCGTATATCGCCAGGTGGAGGGATATGCAGGTCCTCACGGATTTTACCTGAACTGCCGCCATCATCAGCCACTGTTACAATAGCGGTGATATCAACCGGATACTGTTTTAATCCCCTGAGTAAAACCGGTAACCCTGTTCCCCCGCCAATGACGACAATTCTAGGCTGCCCTAATTCTGTCATGTAGTCTTTTCCTTTCTCCTCTCAATGTCACGATGGGAAACAACGGTTCTATAATCTTTTTGGAAATATTTGCCGATATATTCTGCTAAGGCAACAGATCTGTGCTGCCCGCCGGTACAACCAATACCGATGACCAGTTGAGCTTTCCCTTCCCGTTTATAATGTGGAAGCATAAAGCTTAAAAGATCTGTTACTTTTTCCAAAAATTTTTGTGTTTCGTTCCACTTTAATACATAACTCGAGACCTCTTCATCCATTCCGGTTTTTGGACGCATGTGCTCGATATAATGCGGATTCGGCAGGAACCTTACATCAAATACAAGATCGGCATCAATAGGGATTCCATGCTTAAATCCAAATGACATGACATTGACGGTAAAGATTAAATGTTTATTCGCCGTAAACTCAGATAATATCTTCTCACGTAATTCCCGCGGTTTCATATGGGAAGTGTTGTAAATAATTTGTGCTCTCCCTTTTAACTCCTCTAAAAGCTGCCTTTCTTGCTTAATTCCTTCAAGTGGAGCCGCTGTTTTGGCCAACGGATGCGAACGTCTTGTTTCTTTATATCTTCGCACAAGTGTGGCATCATCCGAATCCAAAAACAGGATTTGCGGTGTTACCCAAGAAGTTTCAGCAAGGTCGTCAAGGGCCTTAAAAAGGTGGTCGAAAAATTCCCGACCCCGAAGGTCCATGACGAGAGCAACTTTATTCATTTTATTCCCCGATTCCTTCATGAGTTCAAGGAATTTTGGCAATAATGTAGGAGGTAAATTGTCGACACAGAAAAAACCTAAATCCTCGAAGCTTTGGATAGCAACTGTTTTTCCAGCTCCAGACATTCCGGTAATAATAACCATTTGAATATCACTAGTCGAACCGGTACTCATTGATTCTTCCTCCTAACTAATCTTTAACTTGGGTCTAAACGATAACTAATTAGCTCAAAATCTTTTGTATAAGTAAAAGTACCGTAAATAATGCCTTTTCCATGAATCATGTAATCAATAATATGATAATCACCTGCGGCCATCGGCAGATCTTTTATGTCATCAAAGGAATGCCAAGCAAGTTTTCCCTCTTCCGACTCATCGAGATCTAAACCATCCGAATCGGTAGCAACAAAGGTGAACATCATCCATTCAGAAAGAAGCTGGTCCCCTTCCTTCATAATCATGGTGAAAATCCCTTTTAATTGTGGATTTTTTAAATATACTCCTGTTTCTTCACGGAATTCTCTGATACACGAATCTCGTACCGACTCACCGGGTTCCATTTTTCCTCCTGGCGCAACCCACCAGCCCCGGCGCGGCTTCTTAAGCATCAATACTTTATCATCTTTAATCAACACACAATTGGTGACCCGCTGCAAAGTACTCACCCTCTTGCTAAATATACTAATATAACTACTAATCCATTCTTCTCATTATACTATTTTTATACCACACCCACAATGAATACAAATTTGATAATTCTGTTAACTTTATAGATGTCAGGTATCTTATTTAATAAATTCCCATATCAACATATCCACTCTATATAAACAATATAATAATTTTGTCCACAGACGGTGCCGACACCTTTAAAATGACAAAAAAAAGCACAGGCTGCTGATCCTGTGCGGGAAAAGGTATATATTTCTAAAAGGGGGTCAATTAGTATTAATTATACCGTATTTTTATTTCATCATTGTTACATTTGAGTTAAAACCGCTTTACTTTTTTACATGATTGAAGCGTCCTATTTTAGGACGCTTTTCTTGGACATTATTGTACTTGTTTTAATTTTTCTTTTAGTTCTTCTACATAGTGCTGAGCGCTTTGAGCAGCGATACTACCGTCCCCTGTTGCTGTAACAATTTGACGGAGCATTTTTTCACGAATATCTCCTGCGGCAAAAATGCCCGGAACTTTCGTCTCCATTCGGTCGTTCGTTTCAATATAACCGTTTTCGTTTGTAATCCCAAGTTTTTCGAAAGGCTTAGATAATGGTACCATGCCAATATAAATAAATACCCCATCAGCTGGCAACTCCTGTTCTTTGCCATCTACCGTCGACACAAGCGTCACACTGCCGACTTTCCCATCCTTTTCATTAATGGACTTCACGGTATGGTTCCATATAAAATCGACTTTCTCATTAGCGAACGCACGATCTTGCAAAATCTTTTGCGCTCTTAGTTCGTCACGGCGATGAACAATCGTTACTTTTGAAGCAAAACGTGTTAAATACACACCCTCTTCAACAGCCGAGTCTCCTCCACCGATGACAAATAGCTCTTTCCCTTTAAAGAAAGCCCCATCACAAACGGCGCAATAAGAAACTCCGCGTCCGCTAAGCTCTTGTTCTCCTGGAACACCAAGCTTTTTATATTCTGCACCGGCTGCAATTATCACGGAATAAGTCTTGTACTGCTTTGAACCCGCCACAACGACTTTATAATCACCATGGTCAATAATTTCTTTAATATCTCCATAGGCATATTCAGCACCAAATTTTTTCGCATGTTCAAACATTTTCGTGGATAATTCAGGTCCTAAAATACTTTCAAAACCCGGATAGTTTTCTATATCCTCTGTATTAGCCATTTGTCCACCAGGCATTCCACGCTCAATCATCAATGTGGATAGGTTGGCCCTTGACGTATATACAGCTGCTGTCATTCCTGCAGGACCAGCACCGACAATAATGACATCATAAATTTTTTCTTCCGTCATTTGGATCACTCCTAAAAAAAATACGATTAAGTATAGCATTCCCTACTTAATCGTATTAAACAAATGATTTTCCGTCCAAATATCTGCTCAAATCGGGCACTATTGTAACAATTCGTTCACTCGTTTGACATATTTTCCAATGGTCGCTTTCGAGATGCCGTAACGTTGGGCAACCTCTTGCTGGGAGACTTTCTCACTGCGCAGTCTGTGCCATACATATTCAACGGCACCTGCCCAAGCACGTTTATTTTTCAATTGAATGTTTGCTTTCAAAACTTCAACAAAAACAGTGAACCACATCAAGTACAAACCGGCTTCAACGGTGCCGATTGGATGATGGCTTTCATAAAATAATTGTGCCACTTCCTGAGCATCCGCGACCCGGGACGGTCTTCCTGAACGGATATGTGAGATGTATTCTTTTTCCAATGACGTAAACTTTGGATTTTGGGACAAACGTTTCGATTGGATAATCTCATCTTTTTTACTTGAAACCGTTGTTAAAAATAAGGCAAACAACCGCTCCTCAACATAGTCACTTTCAAGCTTTTGAAAAATAGAACCAGAATGGTCTTCAAATCCATTGGCCACTGCTTGCTCTTCTTTCCATGGTTCGAAACCTTCTTTGTCTGGACTTAATTCAAGCACTTTTTTCCATATGTTTTGAGCAAAGACTTCATGGCCCATAAAATAAGCAGAATAGGACAACCAATAATAGAATGGCCCATCCCCATCAAATCCGGATTTATATAATTTTTTCAACCACATATAGGCAAGCTCATATTCACCAACAAGTGCAAAAGATGTACCAAGCTTATATTGATGCTCGCTCAATATCGGCTGAATTTTTTTTAAGGTGTCTACCATCTGGTTCACAAACTTTAACTTTCCTTGGTAATGAGCAAACACCATCTTGTTGCAAAGGGCATGAAGATTTCCTGGATTCTTCTTTAGCACCTCATCCAAAATGGACTCTGCTTTTTCATTTTTACCTAAATAAAAATAAGCTAGTGCTAAATTATTGTAAGCAGACCAATATTCAGGATATTCCTTAATCACTTCCGTTAACAATTCAATCGCTTTTGGGAAATACCCTGATTCTAGTAATTCACGTGCCTGTTCTTGCTTAACAATTAAATCATCCTGAGGATCATACTCCTCATCAAGACCATCATATTCAAATGCCAAAATCTCAAGCAATTCCTGTGCGTCTTCCGAAAAATCACCATCCGGGTCAAGTTCTAAATACAATTTAACATGGTGATACGCATCTTTAAAAAATCCCAAATGGGCGTAATTATTCGCTAAGAAGTAGTGGCATTCCACCATTTCATCGTCTAGATCTTCGAGGATGAGATGCAGGAGTCGATTGGAATCTTCAAACTCGCCAAGTTCTGTTGAAACAATGGCCAGTTGGCATGCAATCATCGGCTCGCCCGGCTCAAGCTGTAGCGCCCGGCTTAAATATTTTTTTGCTTTGAAAAAATCACGGCGATGGTATGCCTTAATTCCTTTCTTAAAATAATATTCCCCCGTCGGAATAAACGACAGGATTTTCCCTTTTTCCTTTCTTGCTTTTGCGTCTTTACTCATGCAATCCTCCATCATCCTTTAATAACTTATGTAGTATAACACATTTTGGACTTGTACGAGAAGCGATTGCCTATGATGAAAACTGGTAATTTTTTTGCAGAGGGTTCGTCATTCGTTTTTAGGAGACTCTATAGATAAGGATGGTGTTGCATGATGCGAAAGGTGTTATGTAGCGTTGTTTTCTTTTTATTCCTTTCCACAAATGCGCTAGCCCAAACAAAACAAGTCGAAATTTTTGATATTGAAAAAGGAAAAGTCGTACAACTCGTTCCAACATCTTCAGAAATACAAAAAGAAGCATCTACCTTTCTTCAAGGGATTTCAGGGGTATACACGAAAGTTCGACCGATCCCTGAGAAAGGTTATATGATAAAATTTCCATTAGAACCTTCGATTATGGTCGATAACCAATGGTTTAAAGGTCTTGTGGACGAAGTAGTGATTATTTTTCCTGAACAGGAGAAGCCATTTTTAATGGTATTTGATGATGAAAACCGATTGCACTTTTATCATTTTGATGGCAATACCGATCGTTTTTTGAACCTCTTACATTTTCAGCCACAAAATGGAACCGGTCCTAATTAGGACCGGTTTTTGTGACGTTTTTCTAATGTCCGTAATACTTCTTTAAATGGAAGATCTTGTTCGACTAGTAATACGAGCAAGTGATAGAGCAAATCAGCAGCTTCCCATTTTAATTCTTCATGTTCTCGGTTTTTCGCGGCAATAATAACCTCAGATGCCTCTTCCCCAATTTTTTTTAAGATTTTGTCAAGCCCTTTTTCAAAAAGATAGGTTGTATAAGCACCTTCTGGTCGTTCCTTGTAACGTTGTTGAATGACCTTTTCAAGCGTTTGTAAAAACTGATAGTTCGCAAGACGAGGGGAGCGTTCGGAAACGGCTTCCTCGGAAAAGCAGCTAACGGCACCAGTATGGCATGCTGGCCCTTTTGGTTTTACTTGAATGAGCAGGGCATCTTGATCACAATCATATTTGATACTTACGACCGACTGGGTATTGCCACTTGTAGCTCCCTTATGCCAAAGCTCTTGGCGAGAGCGGCTATAAAACCATGTTTCACCTGTTTCCAACGTCTTTTCGAGTGACTCTTCATTCATATAAGCCAGTGTTAAAACTTTCATGGTTTCAGCATCCTGAATGATCGCTGGAACAAGTCCTTTTTCATCAAATCGGACAGTATCTTTTATCATTTGTTTCTCCCCCTTTTGACATGGATATGAAGGTTTGATGGTTATCTAATTTTCGGCCGAATATTCCCGATAGATCTATCCAAATTTTGACCATACTAAAACCAAATTCCCGAAATGGAAATCCAAAACCGATGTCCCTTAACGTACCGGAATTCCCTTCATTCGCAAATAGTTTTTTACTTCTTGAACAGAAGTTTCTTTATAGTGAAAAATGGAGGCGGCTAACGCAGCATCTGCTTTCCCTTCTATAAACGCTTCCGCAAAATGAGCTGCATTACCAGCGCCACCTGAAGCAATGACCGGAATCGAAACGGCTTCACTGACAGCCTTTGTTAAAGATAGATCAAAGCCATTTTTCTCTCCGTCACTATCCATACTTGTAAGCAAGATTTCCCCAGCTCCTAATTTTTCGGCCTCCATGGCCCATTCAAGAACCGTTCTTTCCGTTTTCCGGCGTCCGCCATGCGTATACACACGCCAAGTTCCAAGCTCATCGTCATATTTGACATCGATAGCGACAACGATGCACTGAGAACCAAAGAAGCTTGCTCCTTCGCGAATCAAATCTGGATTTAACACAGCTGCTGTATTTAAGGACACTTTATCTGCGCCTGCTCGAAGAATGTTTTTCATATCATCAAGCGTGTTAATCCCACCACCAACAGTAAAGGGAATGGCGAGTTCTGAAGCCACTGCTTTTACGACCTCAACCATTGTTTTCCTTCCCTCCACTGAAGCAGAAATATCAAGAAACACAAGTTCATCGGCCCCTTGTTGATCATATACGCGTGCTAATTCAACTGGATCACCGGCATCACGAAGCTGGACAAATTGAATTCCCTTCACCACACGACCTTCTTTCACATCTAGACAAGGGATAATTCGTTTCGTTAACGTCATGTATGTTCACCTCCAGTGAAGAAAGGCTCTTTAGACCTGTACAGTTTGAAGTGCTTCTATTAAGGTAAAACGTTTTTCATAAAGGGCCTTTCCGACGATAGCCCCACTGATTCCTTTTGTAGTTTGAAGAGCCTCTAAATCCGTAAGGCTGCTGACTCCGCCTGATGCAATAACATTTTTTCCAGTGATTTCAGCCAATTCACGGACAGCAGCAATATTAGGACCTGTGAGCATTCCGTCTGTTGCAATATCCGTAAAAATAAATGTTTCCGCTCCGGCGTCAGCAAAACGCTTGCCAAGCTCAATTGCCCGAACTTCGGAAGTATCGAGCCAGCCATGGGTTGCTACGTACCCATTTTTTGCATCAATCCCTACTGCAATCTGGCTGCCATACTTTCGAATCATTTCCATTGCAAATTCGGGTTGGGATATAGCTATGCTTCCAATAATGACACGGTCCACTCCGTTCTCTAAATAGTGAACGATATCAGCCTCAGAACGAATTCCTCCACCTATTTGGATTTTTACCTGCGGCAGCTTTTGGGCCGCTTCAATTACAAAACGATCATTGATCCTCTTTCCATCCTTGGCACCATCAAGATCCACCATATGGATCCATTCCGCCCCGTCTGCTGCAAAAGTTTGAGCCATATCAAAAGGGGAAGAGCTGTATACCGTCTCCTTGTCATAATCTCCCTGGAGAAGGCGGACACATTTGCCTCCCCGCATATCAATTGCTGGATATAGGATAAAACTCATCGTACCGCCTCCCTTTCAACTGCCATTTTTAAAAAATTGGATAATAACGCCATTCCCAGCTTACTGCTTTTTTCCGGATGGAATTGCATACCAAATATATGGTCCTTGCCAACAACCGCCGCTACCTGCTCGTGATATTCGGCTTTGGCAATTAAGACCTCTGAGTTCGAAGCATCCACATAATAGGAATGAACGAAATAGACGTAATCTTCATTCAAATTTTCTAGAAGAGGGGATGGCTTTACAAAATCAAGACGGTTCCAACCCATATGTGGAACTTTATACAGAACCCCTTCCTTCGTTTTGCCCGGGAACCTTCGTACACTTCCAGGGAGTAAGCCTAACCCTTTGGTCAAACCATTTTCCTCACTTGTTTCAAACAGCAGCTGCATTCCAAGACAAATACCAAGGAGTGGTTTTCCTGTCTTCGCAAATTCCTTAATTGTATCCACAGGAAGGCGATCCATGGCATCACGGAAAGAACCGACCCCTGGAAGAATTAGCGCGTCCGCGTTAAGCAACTCCTGTTTATCAGCGGAAATCCAATAATTTGCCCCCAGCCGTTCCAGTGCTTTACTAACACTGAATAAATTTCCCATTCCATAATCGACAATACCAATCATTGTAAACATCCTTTCCTGGTGCCTTATAGCATCCCTTTCGTGGACGGGATCCCTTTGATTCGCGGGTCGATGGTTGTCGCTTCGTCCAGTGCGCGAGCCATAGCTTTAAAAATCGCTTCGATGATGTGGTGTGTGTTTTTTCCGTAATGGACGATTACATGTAGATTCATTCGTGCTTCAAGTGCGAATTTCCACAAAAATTCATGAACAAGTTCTGTATCGAAAGTGCCCACTTTTTGAGAAGGGAAATCGGCTCTCATTTCTAAATGTGGACGATTGCTTAGATCGACAACGACTTGAGCCAACGCTTCGTCCATTGGAACAAAGGCATTCCCGTAACGCTTAATACCTCTTTTATCTCCAAGCGCTTCCTTGAGTGCCTGACCAAGACAAATTCCGATATCCTCTGTTGTATGGTGGTCGTCAACCTCGATATCTCCTTTTGCTTCTACCGTTAAATTAAACTGGCCGTGCTTGGTGAACAAATCAAGCATATGAGTCAGAAAAGGCACACCCGTTTCAAGATTGGAACGGCCTTCTCCATCAATATCTAATGTCAGTTGAATGCTTGTTTCATTTGTTGTTCGCTCAATTTTGGCTGTTCTTTCCATGATGAGTCCCCCTTGATTTCTTCTTTTAAATGTACTGAAAACTTCTGCTATCAAAAAATGAAATTTATGATTATCCCTTTAGACGATGAAAGCATTGTCCAAAAGATGGGCTCTTTTCTTCCTTAATGCGTCTCCCGAACGTTTTTTAACCGTATTTCGACCGCACGAGCGTGGGCCTCAAGCCCTTCTACGCGAGCAAATTCCGCTATTTTTTCTCCATTTTCCATCAGAGCCTTTTCACTGTAAAAAATCACGCTCGATTTTTTCTGAAAATCATCCACATTGAGAGGACTTGAAAAGCGGGCAGTTCCATTGGTTGGGAGCACATGATTCGGTCCGGCAAAATAGTCACCTACCGGCTCCGTGCTGTAACGGCCAATAAAAATGGCCCCCGCATGGCGAATTTTCCCAATAAGCTCTATTGCATTTTCCGTTATTATTTCAAGGTGCTCTGGTGCTAATTGATTGATGGTTTCAATGGCCTCATCCATACAGGATGTCACATAGATCATACCGTAATCGGCAATGGACCTGGCTGCGATATCCTGACGCAAAAGCAACTTCAACTGCCGTTCCACTTCGACCGAAACAGCCTCCGCCAATGCTTGGGAAGGGGTAACTAAAACACTGCAGGCTCTTGGATCGTGTTCAGCCTGGGATAATAAGTCTGCCGCCACTTCATCCGCACGGGCTGTATCATCTGCCAAGATAGCAATCTCACTTGGACCGGCAATCATGTCAATGTCGACATCTCCAAATACTTCCCGCTTTGCCAAGGCAACATATATATTTCCTGGACCGGTAATTTTATCAACAGGTTGGATCGTTTCCGTCCCATAAGCTAATGCTGCAATAGCTTGTGCCCCACCTACCTTGTAGATCTCATGAACACCCGCTTCCTTTGCTGCTACAAGCACGGGTGCGGGCAGTTTCCCTTCACGATCCGGAGGAGATACCATCACGATTCTTTTCACGCCAGCTACCATGGCTGGAATGACGTTCATTAACACTGATGATGGGTATGCCGCCGTTCCACCGGGTACGTAGACACCAACAGAATCTAACGGGGTAATTTTTTGTCCAAGAATCGTTCCATTCTCTTGCGTTGTCATCCAAGATGGACGAAGCTGTTTTTCATGATAAGCTCGGATATTTTCTGCTGCTTCACGGACGATGGAAATAAAACGGGTATCCGTCTGTGCATATGCATCCGCCATTTCTTCTTCTGTTACCGAAAAACTTGAAAGGCAAACCCCATCCAATTTTTCTGTAAATTCTTTTAAAGCTGCGTCTCCAAATCTCCGTACTTTGGCAATAATTTCTTTTACAACAGCCTTCTGCTCGTCATTTCCTGATTCAATAGAACGTTTGATGGACACTAAATCAGTTACTTGTTGGATTTTCATTTTTCAACAAACCTCCCGTTTCGTATGAGACTACTTCATGAAGCCGGGCTACCAATTCGTCGATGAATACGTCCTTCATTCGATAACTAACAGGATTGACGATCAGCCTTGAAGTCACATCTTCAATTTTTTCATATTCCACTAGTCCGTTTTCCTTTAACGTTCGTCCGGTCGAAACAATATCGACAATTCGGTCAGACAGGCCGATGAGAGGGGCAAGCTCGATAGACCCATTTAAAGTAATGATTTCCACTTGTTCCCCCTGTTCCCTGAAATATGCTTCCGCGACCTTTGGATATTTCGTGGCCACTCTTGGTGCCACATCGTTCATTTCTGTATCAGGAAGTCCGGCGACGGCAAGATAGCAGTAGCTAATTTTCAGATCAAGGAGCTCATACACATCGCGTTCCTCCTCAAGCAACACATCTTTCCCGGCAATGCCGACATCCGCCACGCCATGCTCCACGTAGGTCGCTACATCCATCGGCTTAGCTAAAATAAACCGCAAGTTCTCTTCAGGAACATCAATAATTAATTTTCTTGATTCATCAAATTCTTGCGGCAGCTTGTAACCAGCCTTTCGAAGTAATTCCACTGCCTCTTTAAAAATCCGGCCCTTCGGCATGGCTATGGTTAATCCATCCTTCATCAACCGCACCTCCTGACCATGAAATATCGCAATCTTTCTTTAAAAAAATTCCGTCTATTCAATGTATTGTTATTCACTATCACGACCTCCAATTAACAAGGTCGACCCTGCAAATTTTTTAGTGAATTTATCCAAGTCTTTCACTCCAGTAATATCTTGTAGAACAACCTTTTTCCCTTTAGAGTGAAACTGCTGGGCAAGCCCAAAGGCTTCCTTTCTCCGTTCTTGGCTGAAAAAAATGCAATGCATCTCATTTTCAAGTGTTTTTCCTCCAAGCGCCTCTAACAACCGATCAAGCCGGAGGGCAAAACCGGTCGCCGTTGCTTTTTTCCCAAACTTTTCTATTAAACTATACCGGCCTCCATTCCCAATTGGAAAGCCAACATTCCCCGCATATACTTCAAACAAAATACCGGTGTAATAGCTCATGTGACTGACGATGGATAAATCAAACTTCACATATTCTTCAAAACCATAATCCTTGATCACTCGCCAAAGCTCTTGCAGTTCAAGGATTGCCTGCTTCCCTTTGTCATTTTCGGTAATGCTATGTGCTTTAGCGAGAACCTCTTCTCCGCCTCTTAACTGCAACAGCTTAAGCAGTCTTTGCTTATCAATCATGGAAAGATCGAACGACTGGACACTTTCACGATAACCAACATAATTTTTTTCATATAAAAATTTCCTTAGTGTAGTGGTCCGGCCGTTTGTTCCGAGTATTTGCATAAACAGTTCTTGGGCGAAACCGACATGACCCACGGAAACTTGAAATTGGTCTAGTCCCGCTTTTTTCAAAGAGGAAATGAGTAAAGCAATAACTTCCCCATCGCAAGAAATAGTTGAGTCATTTATATACTCCACACCTATTTGCTCAAATTCCGCTGGTCGGCCTCCCTCTCGCTCCTGGGCCCGAAACACATTGGCAGAATAGGCTAATCGGATTGGTATGTCCTCCTTTAATAGCTTTGATGCAGCTACACGAGCAATTGGTGTCGTCATTTCTGGCCGTAGAACAAGAGTATGTCCCTCTTTATCCAGCAATTTAAAGAGCTGGGCATCATCAATCGCAGATGCTTTCCCGACGGTTTCATAGTATTCAAGAGCAGGGGTTTCGATAAATTGATATCCCCAAAGCTTCATGGTTTCGGCTATGTCGGAACGAACACGATCCTTTTTTTCATAGAGCTCCGGTAGTGTATCCCGCATCCCTAATGGTTTCTCAAACATAAACAAACGGCTCATTCAGCTCATTCCTTTTCAAAACACTTTAGTTTGCTAAATTATTAGAGAATTAAAGTTAATAATTAGTAGTTTAACTCTTATGGTAGATTTCGTCAATGAAAAAAGATTATAAATTGTAAGAATAATATTACCCACTTCTAATGGTTGTCAATAGAATCCACAGAAAGTTTTTTAAATGATTAAAATATTTTTCAATTTTGTCTTCTTTCCGCTATTTTTATCCCACACAATAATGGACAATTTCAGGAAAACAAAGGAATTCTGGTCATTGGCGTAGTACTTCATAGGAGATGTTGAGGGTGGGAAAATAAAGGTGGCTCGCCTTTAGTCGAAGGATACATTCTTATCTTTTAGGATCTGTTAATGACATGTTGATATTTGACTACGTTTAATGCTAAGCACAATCTTGATAGGTTACAAAATCTTCTCTGCTTTTGGGCGTTTCAAAAAGGAAGGATAAGCTTTGAAAGGAGGACACAAGGAAAGTCTGAAACTATTTTTTTATTAAATAAACTATGTAAGTTACTTTAAGATGGGGAAAGTAAATGGACTAATCATTTATATAAAATTAAAAAAGCCCGGTCGTATAAACCAGGCTATTGGGACAAGTTATTCTGTTTACCGTAAATGGGGTCATCGGCCCAGCGCTCAGCAAGCTGTTCTTTTGTATAAATAATCTGCATCGGGTTACCGCCGACAAAGGCGCCAGCAGGGATATCCTTATGGACATAAGTCCCCGCCGAGACAATGGCCCCGTCACCGATTGTGACGCCCGGCATGATCGTTGAGTTGGCTCCGATCATAACTTCATTGCCAATCACCACATTCCCGAGTCGGTATTCTTTGATTAAATATTCATGAGTCAGAATGGTTGTATTAAAACCAATAACGGTGTTGTGGCCGACTGTAATTTTTTCCGGAAACATGAGGTCAGGCATAACCATGAGGGCTAAAGCCGTCTTATCTCCGATTTTCATCCCAAGAAACGTACGGTACAGCCAATTTTTCACACTTAAAAATGGCGTATAACGGCCTAATTGTATAACAATGAAATTTTTGACAACTTTCCAAAACGAGACCGTTGAATAAAGTTGCCACAGGGAATTAGCTCCCTCAACGCGGTAGCGTGCCGTTTTCCTCATTGGCTTCCCCCTCGAGGATCTTTAATAAATCTGGCATTTGCTCTAAGATGTAATCTGGTTGATAGGTTTCGATATATTCTCTCCCTTTAATGGACCAGGCAACACCGGCTGTCTTCACACCAGCATTTTTCCCTCCGAGAATATCATGAAAATTATCTCCCACCATCATGGCCTCTTCCGGCTTAGAATCCAACTTCTCCAGAGCCAGAAAAATTGGTTCCGGATCCGGCTTTACTTTCTTGACATGCTCAAACCCAATGACGACGTCAAAATATGGTTCAAGCCCTGTTAGTCGTAGTCCCATTAATGCTACATCGTACCGCTTGGTTGTGACAACCGCCAACTTATAACCCTTATCCTTTAATGTTTGAATGGTTTCCAAAACCCCTGGGAATTCCTTCACGAGCGCATCGTGATTAGCAATATTAAAGGTACGGTATACTTGAATCATTTCCTCTGCCCGATTCGGATCAATACTGCTAAACGCTTCATGAAGAGTCGGCCCCATAAACGGCAGAACATCATCACGTTTATATTTACCCGGATAATATTGTTCAAGAGTATGCAAATAGGAAGTAATGATTAATTCATTGGTATCAATTAACGTTCCATCTAAGTCAAATAGTAATGTAGTGATTTTCTTACTCATTAGGTCGCTTCCTTTCTTCGTAACAGGCCGGACCGCTTCCAAATCGCACCGACAATTAATGTTAGTAAAATGGCTACCCCCAAACGAATGAGGAACAATGGCCAGACCGGGATGCCAAGTGGAACAAAGATGAGCGTATCTTCAATGACGGCATGACAAGCAACTAGAAAAATAAATGCCAGCGTGACGTCTTTCTGACTAACTCCGTCCTCTTCGACGGCTTGAATCATCACACCTGCACCATAGGCAAGGCCAAACAACAGCCCGGCCGCCATAGTGGTTGAGGTGTTCTCTTCCATACCAAGGGATCTTGTGACAGGAGCCATCGTTCTAGAAAAATTTTTTAGCCATTGTAAATCTTTTAGTATTTGTATGACCAACATAAGCGGAATAACAATCATCGCAAGTTGCAGAATTCCAAGCCCTGCTTTTTCAATGGATTCCAAAAGAATGGCCGCCAAGTCCGTAGCAGGTTCGCTCTTTGCTTGGATCAAACCATATTTGGCCGGCTCTTCCCCGCCTTGCCAAACCAAATGAATAATGGCAGCCGATACAAATGCTAACCCGAGTCTAGTCGTCAAGATCACCCAAAGCTTGACGCCCACTTTGACGGCTACACCCGACTCAATCAATAGATTGTGTGAAAACGAGAGCATTACTGCTAGAATAAATACTTCTTTTACTGATAGATCAAGGGTTAAGATGGCTCCAATGGCAGCATACAGATTTAGAAAATTTCCTAACACAAGTGGAATGGCCGCATCTCCTGATAAGCCGATCAGCTTCATCAGCGGTGTAATCATTTTAATTGCCCATGGTAATATGGGTGTGTATTGAAGCACCGACACAATGAGAGTGACCGGAAAAATGATTTTCCCCAATGTCCATGTTGTCTTTAAGCCAACTTGCAGACCTTTTTTTGCTGAGTCTAACAGCACTTCCAACACTCCCCCTTATGATAAAACATCGCTGTTTTTTTATCTAAATCAAACGATGCATAGTCGGTTGAAAAAACTAATTTTCCGAGTCTAAATATCTCAAATCAGACAGCTGCTTCTTGCGGCGATAAAGGAGAAGGGCTATTGACCCGACAATTAAAACAATCGAGATCATTTGAGCCATTCGTAACTCTCCCAACATGAGACTGTCTGTACGCATTCCTTCGATAAAATATCGGCCTACCGAATACCAAATGACATACGTTAAAAACATCTCACCACGACGTAAATTCACGCGGCGTAGTAAAAGTAAGAAAATAAACCCGGCCAAATCCCAAATCGACTCGTAGAGAAATGTTGGGTGATAGTATGAACCATTAATATACATCTGATTAATAATAAAATCTGGTAAATATAAATTCTCAAGAAACTCCCGGGTAACCTCGCCACCATGGGCTTCCTGATTCATAAAGTTTCCCCAGCGACCAATAGCCTGCCCTAGGATAATACTTGGGGCGGCAATATCGGCCAGTTTCCAAAAAGAAATTCCCCGCTTTTTAGAAAAAACATAAGCCGTCAGCACGGAACCAATAAGAGCACCATGAATGGCGATCCCGCCATTCCAAATTTGCGGAATCGCTGCTAAATTATTTTTATAATAATCCCATTCAAAAATAACATAATAAATCCGTGCTGAAATAATGGCGATCGGAATCGCCCACAGTAATAAATCAGCAAAGGTATCCTTCGGCAACCCGCGGCGATTGCCTTCCTTCATAGCTATGTACATGGCCAGTGCCAAACCAACACCTATGATAATTCCATACCAATGAACCTGAATCGGCCCAAGTGAAAAGGCAATCGGATCCAGTGGCTGAATATGTTCGTTCATTCTATCCCCTCTTTCTTTCTATTTTCTATATCCCATAGAGATGAGCAGCAAGCTAAATATTAGAACAACTCATCGTGTTCATGATCACCATCTTCAATGACATCCGCGAGACGTTCAGTAAATTGCTGAGCAGCGTTGACTCCCATTCTTTTTAAACGATAGTTCATAGCCGCCACTTCAATGATAACAGCAAGGTTCCGTCCTGGACGTACCGGCACCGTAAGCTTTGTAATCTCTGTATCAATGATTTTCATCTTTTCTTCATCTAATCCAAGGCGATCATATTGTTTTTTCGGGTCCCACGTTTCCAAATTGATGACAAGGGTAATTCTTTTATTGCTTCTAACCGCCCCTGCCCCGAAAAGTGTCATGACATTAATAATTCCAAGGCCCCGAATTTCTAACAAATGTTCAATGAGATCCGGAGATGTGCCTACCAATGTATCTTGGTCTTCTTGGCGAATTTCCACACAGTCGTCAGCCACAAGTCTATGTCCACGCTTCACCAATTCCAGCGCCGTTTCACTTTTTCCGACGCCACTTTTACCAGTAATTAACACGCCAATCCCGTAAACATCAACTAATACACCATGAACGGCGGTTGTCGGAGCAAGCTTGCTTTCCAAAAAGTTTGTCAAACGGCTTGCAAAACGAGTTGTTTTAAGTGTCGTTCTTAACACAGGTACCGATTCGCGCTCGGCAGCTTCAATTAATTCTTTCGGAACTTCCAAGCCTCTTGTAATAATGATGGCCGGAGTAATATCGGTACATAATTTTTCCATCCTAGTCTCTTTCTCTCTGTCAGAGAGTTGTTGGAAAAACGTAAGCTCCGTCATTCCTAACAGCTGAATTCTTTCTGCAGGATAAAATTCAAAAAAACCGGCCAATTCGATTCCCGGCCGGGAAATATCGCTCATAGTAATGGGACGGTTAATTCCCTCTTCACCACATATTAATTCAAGCTGAAATTTTTCCACAATATCCTTTGTTCGTACTTTTACCAAGGAAGCTTCCTCCTTTAGTTCCTGTAAACATTAATAAAAATCAATTACCATCTATTTTAACATTTTTTTAATAATTACCATACTTTAGCCTTTTAAAAAATAAAAGGTGCATGCCTAGAAAGTAGACACACACCTTGAAATTAATTTTTCGAATTTCTTGAATCCATTATTACTTTTTGAATAAAAAGATTAACAAGGGCCATTAGGACCGAGAAAAAGAGCGCCATCCCAAATCCTGATATTTCAAATGACTCACCCATTAAATAATCGGTCAGCTCTAAAGTAATGGCATTAATAACAAATAAAAAGAGTCCCATTGTTAAAACCGTTACCGGTAGTGTAAACAAAATCAAAATAGGTCTTACCAATATATTCAAGATGGATAATAGAATACTTGCTTGCAATGCAGCCCAAAATCCTGTCAAATAAAAGCTTTCGCGAAAATATCCTGCAAATGCCATAAACAAAACTGCGTTTATTAAACATCCAATTATCCATCTCATGACCAAAACTCCTACATCATAATATTCAAACAGGGAATCTCCGGTCTTTTCCTATTCGGAAAATTCCTGTCCATACTTATTCTATCTTATTGCTTTTTTCAATGTAATAGAACCTGATTTTGAATCCGCATAGATCTTTAATATTTTATCAAGTTGGTTGGTAGATTGGAAGCGAAGTGACTTTTGAAGCTTTTCACTTTTTTCCTCCAATACCTGAATGTCTGCGAACTCAAGATGAAATCCGCCAAGATTCGTTTTTAGCTCCCCGCTTACCGATGTTCCTTCAGGGATCGATAATTCAATTGGGGCGGTGAAGGTTTTTGCGTGAATCCATTCGCAGCGATTCCCACTTAAATTTAAGGAAATTTGTCCATGGAAGGTGATGGCCTCCGCTTTTTGAAAATCCCCATCTAGCAGTATTGCACCATTTATAGTCTCTGCCATTACCTCACCAATATGACTATTTGCGACGTGAATTTTTCCGTTCGCCGTTTCTACTTCTGCTTTTAAACCGTTCATTTGATCTAGATTAATTTTACCATTGGCCGTCTTAATGAAAAGATCATTCACTTGTAGATTTTCTCCTGACACAGATCCATTGAAAACCCGAACGCGCATTTTCTCATATTGTGCTTTAGGGACATAAAGGACCGTATCTACCTTCATCGATTTTTGCTGGGACATTAAGCGCAGTTTTTGCCCCTCTAGCGAGAAGATCATATCCCTTAAAAAATGTTGCCTAGCTTGATCCTGATGATCCACACGATACACCTTTGCCTGGCATTCGGCTCGAACATCTGGCTGGTCCCAAGCAACAATATTTATCGACCCATTTGCCAGATCAATTTCCACTTCATTCATGGTGGCATTTCCATGGTGAAAAATATGGGAAATCTCAACAGACTGGCCAAAATTCAAATCTAAATCCATTTCCTTTACCTTTTTTATGGCTGAGTCCACAAATTCAAAAATCTTTTCTTTTGTTGATTGATAATTCGTAAAAACAGGATCTTCCTTCTTCGCTTCTTCAAAATGAACCGTATGAGAAAGGTCATTTATGATTTGCTCCTGCTTTTGATCCATTGTTTTCTGTGCTTTATCCAATTCTTCAAGTAATGTTAACGCCTCATTAACCGTCAGTTTTCCCTCTTCAACCATTTTCAAAATACGTTTCCGTTCCTCTTTCATTTTTTCACCCTCAAGCCTTTTAAATTGTTTCTTCCATAAATCCTATTCATTAAATTATCTTTTTACGCCATCAATCCCATGCCCAATACGAATAATTTAGAGTAGGTTGACCTTTTTTGTCACCACCTCTTATCTTTTACTTACGATAGGATATCTTTAAAGTTTCATCTTTAAACCAATTCGTAGCCGACTGGGACGAGAAAATTGGTCTGATTCTGCTAAGCTTAGTACTCCAAAACGGAAAGAAACACGTTGACACTAGAGGTAATTTGATTTGGATGGGACATTGAGTGAAAGCACTTGCGCTAGAACATTCTCAAAATGGAGATAGATAAAAAAGAGCTGTAACCTGCTCCTTTACCGGTGTTACAGCTCTTCAACTATTCTTAAGCTTTAATGGTGCTTTTGTCTTCCACTTGCTGTTTCATACGCAAGCGGTCACGTTCGAGAATAGGCTTTAAGTATTTACCTGTGTATGATTCCGGAACTTCAGCGACCTTTTCTGGGGTACCGGTTGCAACGATCGTACCACCTTTGTCGCCACCCTCCGGACCGAGGTCAATCAGGTAATCAGCCGCTTTGATGACATCCAGGTTGTGCTCGATCACTAAAACAGTGTCACCATTTTCAACTAGACGCTGCAAGACAACAAGCAGACGTGAAATGTCATCGACATGAAGACCGGTTGTCGGCTCATCCAAAATATAGAAGGTACGTCCGGTCGAACGGCGGTGCAGTTCGGAAGCAAGTTTGACACGCTGAGCTTCCCCTCCTGACAGTGTTGTCGCCGGCTGACCAAGTTTAATATACCCAAGACCGACGTCATAAATCGTCTGTAGCTTACGACTGATTTTTGGAATGTTCTCGAAAAATGTTAAGGCATCTTCAACCGTCATATCGAGAACCTCAGAAATATTCTTTCCTTTATATTTCACTTCCAATGTCTCGCGGTTATAGCGTTTACCATGACACACTTCACAAGGAACATAAACATCTGGCAAGAAGTGCATTTCAATTTTAATAATCCCGTCACCACGGCATGCTTCACAGCGACCGCCTTTTACATTAAAACTAAAACGTCCCTTCTTATAGCCACGTACTTTCGCTTCGTTTGTAGCCGCAAAGACGTCGCGAATGTCATCAAACACACCTGTATAAGTGGCCGGATTGGACCGCGGTGTCCGTCCAATTGGAGACTGGTCGATATCAATCACTTTATCCAAATACTCAATCCCTTGAATCATCTTATGCTGACCAGGCTTTATTTTTGCATTATTGAGTTTTTGGGCAAGAGATTTATGAAGGATTTCATTCACAAGCGTACTTTTTCCGGAGCCCGAAACCCCTGTCACAGCAATAAACATTCCTAAAGGAATCTTTACATTCACATTTTTTAAGTTATTTTCAGCCGCACCTTTTATTTCAATAAAACGACCATCTGGCTTGCGACGTTCAAGTGGGAGTGGGATAAATTTCTTCCCTGACAAGTACTGACCAGTTAGCGAGTTAGGATCAGCCATAACCTCTTCCGGTGTTCCAGCAGAAACCACCTGACCTCCATGAACACCAGCACCTGGACCGATATCAATCAAATAATCGGCTGCTAACATCGTATCCTCATCATGCTCCACGACAATGAGCGTGTTTCCAATATCCCGCATGCTCTGTAAAGTACTAATTAAGCGATCATTATCCCTTTGATGAAGCCCGATGGACGGTTCATCCAAAATATAGAGTACACCTGTTAAGCGGGAACCGATTTGTGTGGCCAAGCGAATTCGCTGAGCCTCACCGCCGGAAAGGGTTCCAGCCGTTCTGCTTAAATTTAAATAATCTAGACCGACATTGACTAAAAAACCAAGACGTTCTTTAATTTCGCGTAATATGAGTTTAGCAATCTTTTCTTCTTTTTCAGAAAGCTGAAGATTGGAGAAAAAGTCTAATGCTTCTTCAATTGAAAAGTTAGTGACTTGGGCAATATGATAGCCATTAATAAGAACAGCCAAGCTTTCTTTTTTTAATCGAAATCCTTTGCATGTAGGACAAGCTTGATCGGCCATATATTTTTCCATTTGCTCACGAATATAATCAGAGCTTGTCTCTTTATAACGGCGCTCCACATTACGAATGACACCTTCAAATTCGACATAGCCTTCACGAATTTGCCCCATATCGTTCTCGTATCGGAAATAAATCTTCTCTGAACCGGAACCATATAATATTTTATCTAAAAGATTTTCCGGAATGTCTTTCACCGGAATATCCATATCAATTCCGTAATGGTTGCAGACAGATTCCAACAATTGCGGATAATATTGTGAGCTTGTCGGTTCCCATGGGGCTATCGCATGCTGTCTCAAAGTTAATTCTTTATTAGGGATGACGAGATCTACATCCACTTCTAGCTTGGAACCGAGACCATCACAATCCGGGCAGGCACCAAACGGGCTGTTAAAAGAAAACATCCTTGGTTCAAGCTCTCCGATAGAAAATCCGCAATGAGGGCAAGCATGATTTTCACTGAACATTAATTCTTCCTCACCGATGACATCGACAATAACCTTTCCCCCACCAAGGCCTAAGGCCGTTTCTAGTGAGTCGGCCACACGTGAGGCAATACCCTCTTTTATGACGATTCGGTCCACTACGACTTCAATGGAGTGTTTTTTATTTTTATCGAGCTCAATCTCTTCGCTAAGGTCGAGCATTTCACCGTCAACACGAACGCGGACAAAACCTTGTTTTTTTATGTCTTCCAAGACTTTAACATGCTGCCCTTTACGGCCTGATACCACTGGAGCAAGAATTTGCATTTTTGTGCGTTCCGGATATTCAAGAAGACGGTCCACCATTTGCTCAATGGTTTGTGAGGAAATTTCAATGTTGTGAATCGGACAAGTGGGATGTCCAATTCTTGCAAAAAGCAATCTTAAATAGTCATAGATTTCAGTCACCGTTCCAACGGTTGAGCGCGGGTTGCGGCTTGTTGTTTTTTGGTCAATTGAAATGGCAGGTGACAAGCCTTCAATAGCATCTACATCTGGCTTATCCATTTGTCCGAGAAACTGCCGAGCATAAGCCGAAAGTGATTCCACATAGCGACGCTGACCCTCCGCATAAATCGTATCAAACGCGAGTGAGGACTTCCCTGATCCGGAAAGTCCCGTCAATACAACAAGCTTATCTCTCGGAATGGTGACATCAATATTTTTTAAATTGTGGGCTCTGGCGCCTTTCACAATCAATTTTTCCATTGCCATTATTTACGACATCCTTCCGTTTATTAAAGCGGTAGGTTCGGCCAATGATCCGGCATTATCCTTCCGCTTTTAATTCCAAAATTAAATCTCGAAGCTCCGCAGCACGCTCGAAATCGAGTGCCTTGGCGGCAGCCTTCATTTCTTTTTCCATGTTGGCAATCAATTTGTCCCTTTCCTTCTTGTTCATCTTGCCAAAAGAAGTAGCCGGTTTGTACTCTTTCTGTTCCTCGGCCACATGTGTAGCACGAATCACATCGCGAATATCCTTTTGAATGGTTTTTGGTGTGATACCATGCTTTTTATTGTATTCCTCCTGGATGGAACGACGCCGCTTCGTCTCATTAATTGCGACTTCCATGGAATGTGTAATCTTGTCAGCATACATGATGACATGACCATTGGCGTTTCTTGCGGCCCGGCCGATTGTCTGAATTAACGAGCGTTCCGAACGGAGGAAGCCTTCCTTATCAGCATCAAGAATGGCCACCAGTGATACCTCAGGAATATCAAGACCTTCCCTTAGGAGGTTAATGCCAACCAATACATCATATTTTCCAAGACGAAGCTCGCGGATAATTTCAATCCGCTCGAGTGTTTTGACCTCAGAATGAAGATACTGCACCTTGATCCCAATTTCCTTCAAATAATCGGTTAGATCCTCAGCCATTTTTTTCGTTAAAGTGGTAACGAGAACTCGTTCATTCCGTTTTATTCTATCTTGGATTTCACCGATTAAGTCATCAATTTGTCCTTGAATCGGCCGAACATCAATCGTTGGATCAAGTAGCCCAGTCGGACGAATAATTTGTTCAACCATTTCAGGAGTATGTTCGAGTTCATATGGGCCAGGTGTAGCCGAAACATAAATGATATTATGAATATGCTTTTCAAACTCTTCGAACTTAAGCGGGCGATTATCTAAGGCTGACGGGAGGCGAAAGCCGTGTTCAACGAGTATTTCCTTCCGGGCCTTGTCCCCATTATACATACCTCTAATCTGCGGTAGTGTTACGTGCGACTCATCAATGATCATTAAGAAATCATCCGGAAAGTAATCAAGCAATGTATATGGTGTCGAGCCCGCTGGCCTTAAAGTCAGATGGCGTGAATAGTTTTCAATTCCAGAACAGAAGCCCATTTCCCGCATCATTTCAATATCGTATCGAGTTCTCTGTTCAAGACGTTGAGCCTCGAGTAATTTATTCTGTTCACGGAGGACAGTAAGCCGTTCTTCTAGTTCTTTTTCAATATTTTCGATCGCTTTACGCATCTTTTCTTCACGAGTAACGAAGTGGGAGGCTGGGAAAATGGCAACATGGTCGCGTTCACCGATAATCTCCCCTGTTAAGGCATCGACCTCACGAATCCGGTCAATTTCATCTCCGAAAAATTCAACACGAATACAGTGTTCATCACGGGAAGCTGGGAAAATTTCAACGACATCTCCACGGACTCGGAATGTTCCGCGTTTAAAATCGATGTCGTTTCTTTCATATTGGATATCTACAAGGCGGTGAAGTAGTTGATTGCGTTCTATCTCCATTCCAGTACGAAGCGAAACAACCATCTCCCGGTATTCCTCCGGTGATCCGAGACCATATATACAGGAGACGCTGGCAATGATGATGACATCCTTGCGTTCAAATAACGCTGAAGTCGCTGAATGGCGCAGCTTGTCAATTTCATCATTGATACTGGCGTCCTTTTCTATAAATGTATCAGTCTGTGGCACATAGGCCTCCGGCTGATAGTAATCGTAATAACTGACAAAATATTCAACAGCATTGTTCGGGAAAAATTCCTTAAACTCACTGTAAAGCTGACCGGCCAAGGTTTTATTGTGGGCGATCACCAAGGTCGGTTTATTTACCTCTTTTATTACATTGGAAATCGTGAACGTTTTCCCTGTACCAGTTGCGCCAAGGAGGGTTTGATGTTTTTTATTATTTTTAATGCCTTCGACCAGTTTCCTTATGGCTTCCGGCTGGTCTCCCTGTGGTGAGTATTTGGATACTAATTCAAATTGGTCCTTCTTCACGGTCGTTCCTCCCGTTTTAAAAAAATCCGTGTCTATGATTTTCATCTAACAGTTTTCAATTTCATACTATACATTTTACCACAATACCCCAAAAACAAACCAATAATATACGAACTCACATTCGATTTTTTTGTACAAAAAAAGCCTGCCTTATTCTGGCAGACTTTATTTTTCAACCTTGGTACGATTGTTTGGCAACTTCATTTTGGCAGCAAGCCAAAAGCCGGCAGTCAGTGAAAATGCATCTATTACAATGAGAGAAAATGTATCGGTATAGCCTTTATGGACAGAAGCTGCAATTAAGGCAACCGTTAAGACAAGACCAATCACTCGATTATAAGTAACACGAGTAAAAAGTAAAACTAGAAGTCCCGGTATAAAAAACGCTGACATATGTCGTATGACTTCAATCATTTCACACCTCATCCATTCCATTCTGTTCCTATATTCTAGAAATTCATGGACGAAAATGCAAATAAAAGATTAATTGGCCACACGTTTGCTTTCTTCTTTTTCCGATTTTTGATAACCATTAGCCCAGAAATCAGCATTCTTAATTCCTAACTTAGTAGAATTAAATTCAGGATCTAGTCCCTTCTTCAATTGCTCTTCGTAATCTTTCAAGGCAATATTGGCTGGTTTAAATAGGAGAACAATAGCAATTAAGTTCAACCATACCATGATTCCAAGTCCAATATCTCCCATTGCCCAAGCAAGCTCTGCTGTTTTTACTGCTCCATAGAACACAGAGCCTAAAAGGATTAGTTTTAATAAAAACATAGCTGGCTTTCTGTTTTTGCCCTTTACTAAGTAAGCAAGATTCGTTTCTGCGATATAGTAATAAGCAAATATAGTCGTGAAAGCAAAGAAGAATAAAGCAAATGCAACAAAACCTGATCCCAATCCTGGCAGAATGGTATCGACCGCTGCTTGTGTATAAGCTGGTCCGCTTTCCACTCCTTTAAGATTCTCCACTAAGAATTCCCCAGTTTTTTCATTTATTGTATTGTAAGAATTAGTAAATAAGATCATTAAAGCTGTTGATGTAACGACTAAGAACACATCAAGGTAAATGGAAAATGACTGAACGAGCCCTTGTTTTGCTGGGTGTGATACTTCTGCAGCTGCAGCAGGATGAGCACCAGTACCTTGTCCAGCTTCATTGGCATATAAACCACGTTTTACGCCCCACATGATCGTGGTTCCAAGAATACCTCCAAACATTTCTTCTGCACCGAATGCACTTTTAAAAATTAGGGCAAATACTTCAGGGATTCTTTCAAAATTAACCGCAATAATCGCTAGAGCAAGAAGTAAATAGCCGATAGCCATAAAAGGTACAATAAATTCTGCAACTCTAGCAATACGTTTTACTCCACCAAAAATAATAAGTGCCATTAATACAACCACTACTAAACCAGTAATGGCACTATTAATTCCAAACGCATTTTTCATACCTTCTGCAATAGAATTCGCTTGAATACCTGGCATTAATACAGCCATAGCAAGGAGAGTCGCAACAGCAAAAATCACAGCAAACCATTTCCAACCAAGACCCTTCTCAATATAGAACGCCGGGCCACCTCGATACTCTCCATCTTGCTTTTCTTTATAGATTTGCGCTAGTGTTGATTCCACAAAAGCGGCTGATGCACCAATAAACGTGATTACCCACATCCAAAATACAGAACCCGGTCCTCCGAATGCAATTCCTGTTGCTGTTCCGGCAATATTCCCGACCCCAATTCGTCCGGATAAAGACATAGCCAATGCTTGGAAAGAAGAAACCCCTTCATTAGAGCTTTTTCCCGTAAATACGAGGCGAATCATTTCTTTCACATGTCGAATTTGCAAAAATCTGGTGCGTATACTAAAATATAGCCCAACTGCCACAATGAAGATAATCAATGGTGCACTCCATAAATACCCATTAATGCTTGTCACAAGCTGCTCGAACATAAATTTCCCCCTTTGTATTATACAGATTGATATAACCATCCCCCTTTGTTGTATAACAAGGAGACAATCAAATTATAAAATAATACAGTGTTATATTTCAACAAAATATTTAGTATATTTAGATTTTACTGATATATCAAAAATTAAACCATGATGAATAGAAATGGCTAAAAAAATGAGGAGAAAAGCCCCCTGACAAGTGCTTTTCTCCTATCAAACTAATAGGTCATTTAATAGAGTAAATATTTCTCACGGACATCCATAAATGTTTTTAATGCTGGCTCCCATTCTTTTTTCATTTCTTCGATAGATTTGCCTGCTTCGATCCCATCGCGAATGGAACCGTTCCCTACGAGCAAGTCAAAGTGTGATACCCCTTTACTATCACGGGCCCGGAATTGGAAATCGTTCGGATACATGTCATGTATGGTCTTCACAATATACAATCCTGTTTCGAATGGCTTAAAGGCATTTCTGTTCGTTACATGAATTTGAATTCCATGGTTTAACTGATTTACATTCTTGGAGGTTGTCGGTATGAATGAAGCAGAACGGAATTTCACACCTGGTAGATGATAGGAATTTAACCTTGCAGCTAGTTCATCTCCATCAATGAAAGGCGCCCCGATAAGTTCGAAAGGTCTAGTGGTTCCCCTACCTTCTGAAACATTGGCAGCCCCTTCAATTAATGCAGCACCCGTATACACAAGGGCTGTATCTAATGTAGGCATGTTTGGTGACGGCATCACAAAATGCAATGGTGTTTCATCATAATACATATTCCGCTTCCAACCTTCCATTTTGACAACCGTTAAATCGGCACCGATACCAAATTCCTTATTAAATAACTGAGCCAACTCTCCTACTGTCATACCATGTCGAACTGGAATGGCATACTGACCTACAAAGGAAGCATATTTTTCCTCTAATATTGGTCCTTCTACTTTAGTGCCACTAATTGGATTTGGGCGGTCAAGCACGATGAAAGGAATATTGTTCTCTTTCGCTGCTTCCATTGCCAAAGCCATCGTATAAATGTAAGTGTAGAAACGAGCTCCAACATCCTGAATATCAAAAACCAATACATCAATATTGCTGAGCATATCCGGTGTAGGCTTACGCGTTTTTCCGTAAAGACTGTACACGGGGAGACCTGTTTTTTCATCTATATAGGATTCCACATACTCACCGGCAGGCGCGCTCCCGCGGACACCATGTTCCGGACCGTACAATGCTGTAAGTTCAAATTCCTTATGTTGATAAAACAAATCCACGATACTATTTAGCTCCTGGTCGACACCAGTTGGATTCGTAATCAAGCCTACGCGTTTCCCTTTAATTAAGTTAATTTGGTCTTTTAACAATACTTCTACACCTAAACGGAACTTTTTATTATTCTTCTCTTTTTCATTTTTCGCAATGGCTGCCGTTACTGTTGATAGTACTAATAGCAGAGTGATCATTGCCATTATCCATTTCTTCATCCAAACCCCTCCCCTATTTTTTAATAGTTTTTAATACCCTAATCCATGGCCAAAACCGTACATTACACTACCATCATGACCATAAATCGTAACTGGCAGCTTTCCTGTTGGGTGATTCTCGCCAAAAATGGTGTTTACTGACGCCGCGAAGCTGGCTGGTCGATATCCATATTGGACAAGATAGGCATCTACAGCCGGGTAGGACATGACATCGTATGGGTTACGGATTCCTAAAGCAATGACTTTGGCATCGGTTTCATTAATGAGCTGATTGGTCATGACCATTTGGCTGGCACTTGGCGCCCTTCCTCCTACACTGGAAGTATAAGTTCCGACAATAATATATTTCGCATCTTTCACTTGTTCGAGCTGAGCAGTGGTCAGCTTAGTTTGTGTATCAATATAGGTAACATTTGTATGATGCTTTTTCACTTCATTCAAAAGCAAATTCACATAGTAGCCGGAATACCCTACTACAGCAATTTTGTCTTCTGGTGCTGCCTTAATTGGGAGAACTCCGTTATTTTTTACCAGTGTAATTGATTTTTCCGCGGCCTCTTTTTCAATAGCCTTATGCTCAGGTGAGCCGACTACTTGAAGAGCATGGGAAATCTTTTGATCGATGCTTTCTTCAACCTCTCCTTTAACAATTCCCCGATTTAATTTTAAGGTTAAAATTCGCTCGACAGACTGTTCGATTCTTTTCTCAGAAATTTCACCAGATCTCACTGCGTTATAAAGCCCATTAGCTACTACTTCTAGTCCGACAGGCATTAACACAATATCCGCTCCCGCTTTAACACTGCGGATGGCGGCATCAACCGGACCGAAATGGTCAGCAATCGCATTCATGTTCATCGCATCGGTTATGATTACTCCTTCATATCCCATTTCCTCACGCATCAGTCCAGTTAATACCTTGTGTGAGAGGGTCGCTGGAATCGCAATTTCCGTTCCATCTTTTTGAGAAACGGCTTTTGTAGGATCGATTTTCGGGAAAGTGACATGAGCAGTCATAATCGCATCAATTCCTGCATCCATCGCCTGCTGGAAAGGATATAATTCAACTTGTTTCAAACGGTCCTTATCATGAGGCACTTCTGGTAATCCTAAATGGGAGTCTACCGCTGTATCTCCATGCCCTGGAAAATGCTTGGCCGTTGCCGCTGTGCCGCTTTCCTGGAGCCCTTTAATATAAGCGTTGCCCATTTTTCCTACAAGCTCTGGATTTTCCCCAAACGAACGCACTCCAATAACTGGATTATCCGGGTTATTATTGACATCAAGCACCGGCGCCAGATTCATATTAATACCTAACGAGTGCAGTTCCTCGCCAATGGCTCTTCCGACTTTTTCAGCTGTCTCTTCAGATCTTGTTGCTCCAAGCGCCATATTCCCGGAAAAATCAGATCCTGATTGGAGACGAGTAATAATACCGCCTTCTTGGTCAATCGTAATAAGCAAGCCATATTTTTGTGCTACTTGTTGATAAGCATCCACAAGCTTGGTTGTTTGTTCGGTTGTCACTACATTTTCACGGAACAAGATAACCCCGCCAAGATGATAATCCTTTACAAGCTTGGCGATCTCATCATTCATTTCCGTAACATTTTTTCCTTTCCATGTTCGAAAATCCGGCATCAACATTTGTCCGACTTTTTCTTCTAGTGTCATGTGCTTAATCGCGTTGCCAATGACGTCATACCGGGAACCTTTTTCTTTTATTACGAGAATTTTATCCTGGTTTCCCTTCACTTGAATAGCAATTCGGTCAGTGAATTGACCATCACTGACAGAGATAAACGTTTTCCCGTTATGACCGGTCAACGTAACTTCGCCATCTTTTACAGAAGCTACATTTTTATTTGAAGACTTCCATGTGACGTCTGCAGCTAGCTTAAAATGACCATCCCCAAATATATGAAGTGGATTTAATAAAATTTTGTCGTCTTTTACCTCCCGTTTTACTTGAGGCACATTTAGGTCAATGACTAAATCCTTAATGGTGGATGCCGCAACTGAGCTGGATACGGGAATACCAGTCAACAAGACCCCAATAGCCAAGCACGAAATCATGAACGCTTTTAAAAATTTCCTCATCAGTTTCCTCCTCTTTTTATTAAAAATTAGTAATTGCGTAACTGCCATTCGTTTTTATCAAATTTCAGTTCCACAGAATCTAGCTTCGGATTCAAGACATACCAGCCGCGACCATTCACTGTGGAATCCGTTTGATAAACAAAACGAAGTTTCTTAGCTTTACGCGGTACATCGAACGTAAGAATTTCCCAGCCATTGCTTGTGCCGGAAAGTTCTGTGACCATTTGCCATTTGCCATCTATCAACATTTCCACCCGTCCATAATCGGCTTGATTTTCCATACGGTACCATGTAGCAAAGGTAAGCTTCGTATCTTTTATTAACTGTAGATCGGTTTCCATCACACGATTCAAAAGATCCCCATATCCAGCAAACCATGCCGAACTTTTACCTGGAATGGATACCGGAATGGCATCTGCGACCTGCCTTGCAAACCATCTTCTTGGAGCATTAATAGATCCCATATTTCTACTTGGATGAACACGATTGGTGAGCAAAATGGCAACCGTTTTGTTATGGGGACTGACGACAATCGATGTGCCGGTATAGCCTGTATGACCGAAAGATTCAGTTCCTTCAGATAAGGCATCCATGTACCAGCCTTGGCCTAGTTCCCAACCAAGACCATGGTCATTACCTGGAAATGCTAAATTTTGATTTTCCAGCAAAAGTTTTACCGTTTCAGGTTTCAGGATACTTTTTCCACCATATTTTCCATTGTTGATAAAAATATGCGCTAGTTTTGCAAGGTCCTCTGCAGTTGAAAACACTCCGGCATGCCCGGCAACTCCATTAAGAGACCAAGCATTTTCATCATGCACTTCCCCCCAAACTAATCCCCTGTTGGGAACAGCCTGGTATTCTGTCGCTGCAATACGGTTTTTCAAAGAAGCTGGCGGGTTGTACATTGTGTCCTTCATCCCTAACGGCTTTGTAATATGTTCCTTCACAAATTCATCCAGGCGCTTTCCGGATAGTCGCTCAATGAATGCCCCTAAAGTAATCATGTTGAGATCACTATATTCATAAGTTGTACCGGGCTTATTTTTCAATGGCTGCTGAAAAACAAGCTGCAGTCGTTCTTCACGGGAATTTCCCATTGTATAGAGCGGTATCCAAGACGTAAATCCAGAGGTATGAGTCAATAGCTGGCGAATCGTAACTTTTTCTTTCCCATTTACAGCAAATTCCGGAATATACTTGGCAACCGGGTCATCCAGCTGAAATAAACCTTTCTCAAAAAGCTGCATAACGGCTACAGAAGTGAAAATTTTACTAATGGAGGCAAGATCAAAAATGGTATCCTTCTTCATCGATAAAGGCTGATCTAATTTCGTAAACTGACCGTCTGCATAAATAGCTGAATGACCATAAGCAGAGTGTTTAACGATTTTCCCTCCTCTTGCGACAAAGGCAACAGCACCCGGGAATAGTTTATTTTCAATGTTTTCTTGAATCATGGTGTCGATTTGTTGTAGTGGTGTAGCAACCATTCCTGCCCCTCTAGGCGAACTAGGGTGAAGCACACTTGTGACAGGGACGAATTCAGAGTTCCATGTAAAAACAGGGTGAGGTTTTTCCGATTGGAATGATTTCATTTCTTTCTTTTCAATGGTAGGAATAATCTTAGATTCACTGTTAGCAGAAACATGAGAGGTACACAATAATGCAGTACATACTGAAGCAAGGACAATGGATTTTTTCCTCATAGCTCCTCCTTAACTTTAGCTTTCCGATCTGGACAAAGCTAAGAAATATTATTTACTATTTTTTAAGAAAGTATGAGATAATAGGTATAGTTATCTATACCACTTTAGACCTATAATACTGTCAACAAATAGGTATAAAGAATCATTCAAATTCAAATGGAACCATAATAAAAAGAGCAGGCGGAAGGTTTCCACCCGCAATCAGGTGAGATCCTTTGCAGCTTTTTGCCTTTGAAGTTGTTCCATCGCATTCGGAAAATGATCATGATGCTGTTTGAGAACGGAGATCGCAGTATCGAAATCAACTTGAAATAAAACCATTAAAATCGCAGCTCTCGTATCCCCATTTGCCTTCTCATTTGCTTCTTTGGCCGCCGATTCATCCAAGCCGGTGATGTCTTGAATGATGGAGATCGACCGTTTCCTCAGCTTTTCGTTCGTGGCTTGAACATTTACCATTAAATTTTTATATACCTTGCCCATTTTAATCATCGAAGCTGTCGAAATCATATTTAATACCATTTTTTGCGCTGTTCCAGCTTTTAGGCGGGTAGAGCCGGTAATGACTTCTGGCCCTACAGGAATTTCAATTGGATATTTAGCCATCTTGGCTAATTCTGAACCAAGGTTACACGCGATTCCGATCGTGAGAATATTTCGTTCATTTGCTTTTTCCACAGCTCCCAAAACGTAAGGTGTTCTACCGCTAGAGGCAATGCCAATTAACACATCCTTTGGTCCAAGCAGTTGATTGACGACCTCTCTTCCTGCCTCACGATCATCTTCCGCATCTTCAACAGCATAGCGAATCGCCTTTTCTCCGCCAGCAATAATACCATTTACTAGATCATTGGTTACGCCAAAGGTTGGCGGGCATTCAGAAGCATCCAATACGCCAAGTCGGCCACTTGTTCCCGCTCCGATATAAAAGATCCTCCCCCCTTGCTTGAGCGATGTGACCACCGCATCAATCGCATCTTTTATTTGGGGCAAGGCTTTTTCTACCGCAAAGGCAACCTTTTGGTCCTCCTGATTCATCAACTGAATAATTTCCAGAGTCGTAAATTGGTGTAAATTTTCCGAATTCTCATTTCGCATTTCTGTCAAAAGTCCTGGGCGAGTTTCATCCATAATCTATGCCTCCATTTAACAATGCCAAGGTAAAATCACTATTTGACCGCACCAGCAGTCAAACCTTCCATAAACTGTTTCGATGCTATAAAGAATAGAATGAGCATTGGCAAAGAAGATAATGTCAATCCGGCAAATAGCGCACCCCAGTCAGCTGAATATTCACCAAACAAGCTTAGCATGCCGACAGGAATCGTCTTTTTCATCTCATTCGTGATAAAAATTAACGGGAAGAAAAAGTCATTCCATGACTGAATAAAATTAATAATCATAACCGTACCAAGCGCTGGCCGCATTAATGGCAAAACGACATTCCATAAAATCCTAAGATCGCTAGCCCCGTCCATTCGGGCGGCTTCCTCTAACTCCATTGGCATCGTTCGGAAAAATCCAGTCAAAATTAAGATGGACAGTGGTATCCCTTGTGCAGTGTACATCAAAATAAGTGACCATAAAGAGTTCGTTAAACCGAGACCCTTCATTAAAATAAACAATGGCACAATTCCTAATTTAATCGGAATCATCATCCCCATCAGGAAAACGAAAAAGAGGATGTTATTCCACCAGTAGGTATACCTAGCGATATAAAAAGCTGCTAGAGAAGTAGTAATCAAAATAAGTAGGACTGAAACAACACTGACAAACACACTGTTGTAAAAATACGTCATAAATGGAACCTGATCTAGCAGTTTCTCGTACGTTTGCAAACTAAAGCTTTTCGGCAACGATAGTGGGTTTGTAAAAATTTCTATCGTTGGTTTATAGGAGGATACGATCATTAGGATGATCGGATAAAGACTGATAGAAGCAAATAAAAAAGCAACGATATAATAGAATAACTTCATCCAGATCGATTGTTTCATGATTAGTACCCTCCCTACATTTCAACTTCTTTTTTCTTCATATAGTTTAAAAAGAGCGCGGTAAAAACGCAGATAAAGAGAAATAGCACAACTGCCAGCGCCGATCCGAGTCCAATTGCTGTAGAATCCCCCGTCGCCCCGCCAAAGGCTAAACGATAGAAATACACAGCTAACGTATCTGTTGAACGATATGGTTCTCCCTGAGACCCTTGCATAGCATAAACTAGTTCAAAGGCTTCAAATGATTGGATAAACGTCAGCACTGTCATGATCATGATGGATGGCATCATGAGTGGCATCATGATTCTCCTTAACATTGTCATGCCTTTTGCTCCATCTAATCTTGCAGCTTCGATTAATTCTTTTGGAATCGACTGGAAACCAGCCAAAAAGATTAATATGGCAAACCCCAATCCAAACCAGCAGTTTACGAGAATAATAGTTATTAAGGCCGTGTCTGGATCACCTAGCCACGCCTTTTTCCATGATTCCAATCCTAATTTACTAAGAATGACATTTAAGGCCCCAAAGTTTGGATTTAATATAAGCTTCCACAAAAATCCGACGACGATGACTGACAAAAGTCTTGGCAGAAAATAAGCCATTTTCAATAATTCTGCGCCACGGATTTTTTGAAAGATAATAAAAGCAAGGAAAAAAGCCAAGCCATTCTGGACAACCATTTGAACAACAAAATATAGGACGTTATGGCCAAAAGCATTCCAGAACATGCCGCTAAATGGCTCAAGGGTAAATAGATTTTTATAATTTTCCAGCCCGACAAATGCTTGTTTTTGGATTCCCTTCCAGTCGTAAAAACTGTAAGTAATGGCTGCTACCAATGGATAAACAATGAACAGGCCATAAATAAAAAGGGCGGGAATAGGGAAGAGATGAATTCCCCATCTCTTCTGTTTTTTCCGCTTTTTCTGCTTCACAGTCTCCGTTTGGATCATCGTTTGCATATTCTCCGCCACCTACTTTTTATTCACTTTCCGAAGGACCATTCAACCATGGTCCTCCTTTTTTTCATTATTGAAATGGTTTAAACCACGTTTCCGCATTTTCCTGTACACTTTTTGCTACGCCTTCAGGTGTTTGTTTACCTAAATACATTCCTTGAAGCTCGTTTTCCAAGGTAGTTTTGGAAGTAGGGTTGCCGCCAGCAAAGTACACAACCATCATATAAGGGGTAGACATTTTCTCAACTGCTTCACCTAAAGACGTTACTAATTCATCCTTAGCCTTCACACCAGGCATTGCACTAATCATTTTAAATTCGTTTGTGAACAACTCGGCAAACTCTTTCGTTGCTAAAAACTCTAGGAACAATTTTGCTTTTTCTTTATGCTTAGATTTTGCGTTCAAGGCGAAGGAGCCATCTACCCAAGCTGTAATCGTTCGTTCTTTTCCAATCGCAGATGGCATTGGGAAAAATCCAATTTCGATATCAGGATTTAGGCTGCGCACGACCTCAATTTCCCAGCTTCCCATAGGGAACATAGCTGCTTGGCCGGTTGCAAATAGTGTACGGATATCCTCCATACCAAGACCTTCATAGTTATCAGGGAAGTATTTCTTCAATTGATCCATCGCTTTAATTGAATTGACAAACTCAGTTGATTCAAAGTTCGTTTCACCTTTCGTTATTTTTTCAACAAATTCATTACCGCCGTAATGAGCAGGCCCGATAATTCCATGAGCCGCTGACAATAGCCAACCTTCCTTCGCGCCAAGGGCGATTGGTATGATGTTTTTGGATTTCAATGTTTCATTTAGCTTGATAAACTCATCCCATGTTTTCGGTTCTTTTAAATTATGCTCTTTAAAGATTTTTTTGTTATAAAAGATTTGGGTGGTACTCATGTTGAGAGGGACGCCATATTGCTTGCCATCGGAACCTTTTGATGCCTGAAGGGCTGTCTCCGGGAATGCATCCAATCCAGTCAGACCGTCAAGTGGTTCCAGATAACCAGCATCAGCAAGGGCAATTCCAGGTGCATATGGTCTAAGATGGATAATGTCCGGGCCTTCGCCACTTTGAAGTGCCGTATTCAGAATGGTGTTGTATTCTGTGTTTTTGGAAGGTTTAAATTCGACTTTAATATCAGGATGTTTTTTGTTGAAAGCTTCAATCACTTTCTCGTATTTGGCTGTATCCTCTGTTCTCCAGCTACCAATGGTCAGTGTGACTGCATCTGCTTTTTCATCTTCTTTAGAGGCATTTGATTTTTTCGAAGTTTCTTTTTCACTTGAACATGCTGTGGCAAACATCAAGATGAATGCAAATACCCCAAATAACCAAGCTTTCCCCATCTTGTTCATGAATTTTTAGTTCCTCCTTCATTGATATATATTTTAAAAAACCTCGTGTGAACGAGGGTGGTAACCAGATGGAGTAATCAGATGGTGTTATTTCAGAAGGTGCGGCCTATCATTATTTATTTTTTCTTAAAAACATTTACTGCTTTGCGGGTTCGTTCCAAAGCTTCTACATGGGTATCTTGGTTGGATTTTGTAACACCGAGAAACAAAATATCAATGACATTGAGCTGCGCAATACGTGAACTCGTTGCCCCACTTCGAACATTTCGCTCTAAAGAAGTGGTAAATAGTTTGACGTCTGCTAATGAGGAAACAGGGTTATCCCCTGATTTTGTCAAAGAGATAATGCGGGCACCATTTGACTTAGCAACTGCTAATGATTCAATAATATCTATCGTCTGACCGCTATAGGAAATGCCAAAAGCCACATCCTGTTTTGTTAGATTCGCCGCAACAGTAACCTGGGTATCTCCATCGAATGCTGCTTCACACCAATGGCTGATCCGGGTTAGTTTTTGTTTGAAGTCCATCGCAACAATGGCAGAAGCTCCGATTCCAAAGACAGCCACTTTTCTAGCATTCGAGATAAGAGCAACCGCCTTTTCTAATTCCTCTGCTGATAGAACTAGAGTCGTATTTTGGATGGATTGTATATTATTTTGCGACACAGATTGAATAAACGCTTGAATGGAATCGTCCTTAGGAATATCTTCATACAGACTATATTCACTTTCCGATTTCGCCAATTCATAAGCAATTTTCAGCTTCAATTCTTGGAAACCTTTACATTTTAATACCTTAGATAAGCGAACAATGGTGGCTTCGCTGACTTTCGCTTTTTCTGCCAATTTCTGAACAGACATATTCACAGCTTCCTGCGGATTTTCAAGGATGAATTCAGCCGCCTTTCGTTCGGAAGGCTTAAACATATGCATGCTTTCTTGGATAAATAGTATTTCAGCACTTTTCATCAAACTTCACCCTATACTAAGTCCTAATCCGATTATATTAAATAATGTTTCATAATATCAACAATTTTCTGAAACATTATTACAAATGTTTCGACAAAATCTACTTTTACTCAACAAAAATAAGCTTACCCTCTTTGGATAAGCTCAATTTTGGTTTTATTTGATTACTGTAAAATTGGATCTTGAATTGCTAGTTTATGGTTATACTTTAAGGCATTTTGCTAATTAACCAATAAAATCAATGGAAGTATAGTACCTGTTCTTCCTTTCCATTAATTAATTACACGTTCCATGCGGACTCGGACAGCCCCTTGCTTCTTTTTCCACCTGGATGGTGCTGTGTTCTATGTGAAATTCATCGTGAAGGATTTTTTGTGATTGTGCTAAAATTTCATCATGTTGTGCTTCATCAGCAATCGTGATATGGCAGCTTAAAACGGGGTATCCGGAAGTAATTGTCCAGATGTGCAGGTCATGTACTTCCTTCACGAATGGAATTCGGCCAAGGGAAGCCTTAACTTGATTCATATCAATCTGCGTCGGCGCCCCCTCCATCAACACATGAAACGAATCCTTCGTAACCCGATATCCACTAATTAAAATTAACACTGCGACAATGATACTAGCTATCGGGTCAGCGATCCCCCAGTCAAAAAACATAATTAATAAGGAAGCGATAATCGCTCCAAAAGAACCAAGCATATCACCAAGTACATGTAAGAAAGCACTTCTGACATTTAGGTTCTCATCTTTATCTCCACTCATCAAAATCCATGCTGCCACAATGTTAACTAATAAACCTGTCACGGAAATCATTAGCATCCCCATACTTTGAATTTCCGGAGGATGGAAAAATCGTACTACAGCTTCATACAAAATATAAATGGAAATGAGTATTAAGGTTAACCCATTTAAAGCTGCAGCAATAATTTCAAACCGTTTATAGCCATATGTTTTTTCTTGAGAAACTTGTTTTTCACCAAGCTTAATCGCGAAAAAACTCAACCCTAAGGCAGCCGCGTCACTTAGCATATGACCTGCATCTGATAATAGTGCCAAGCTATTGGTTAACAATCCGCCAATAACTTCGATCACCATAAATGACGCAATTAAGATGAAGGAACTCAATAAAGCTTTTTTATTACTTGTATGTGCATGCCCATGCGAGTGGCCGTGATGATGACCATGTGAATGGCCATGATGGTGATGATGCCCCATGTTATCCCCCCAATAAAACCTTTTTCTTTCTCTCTTTTTAACAGATGGAAACCGAAAAATTTCCGATTATGGCTAGTTTCTTCGAATACAACCCATTTTATAAAAGATCTATTGCTTCATTCAAATCTTCATTTGATTATATAATATTCAAATAGACGTTTGATTGTCAATAAAAAATATACCCTTGTTTATTTTATTTGTCTGAATTTTTTATATAAAATTATTGAACTGAAAATTTCTAATGTTACAATATAAACAAAAGTTTATTTTATGAACAAAAGTTTATTAGAAGTAGATGTTTTTAAAGGGGGTGGAGTTTTTGCGTGAACAATTGACAGAGAATGAACAATTGATACTCGATTTCATACGAAAAAACCCCTATATTTCTCAACAGGAGCTAGCGCAAAAGTTAGGTTTATCCCGACCCACCATTGCTAATCTGATTTCGGGGTTAATGAAAAAAGGACACATTTTAGGCAGGGCCTATATATTAAATGAAGCCCAACCAGTTATTTGTATCGGCGGAGCAAATGTGGATCGTAAATTTCACATTAAAGACAAAGTCCAACTAGGGACTTCTAATCCTAGTTATGTTACACAAACTGCCGGCGGAGTGGCACGAAATATCGCTGAAAATCTAGGACGGCTCGGGTTGCCCGTGTATCTTCTCACAGCATGTGGCGCTGATAAGGAATGGTCCATCATTGAAGAGACGTCTGCTCTTTATATGAATTTGGAAACCGTAAACCAATTCCCTGAAAAATCAACCGGTTCTTACACAGCCGTTTTAGATGAAAACGGAGAACTCGTTATTGCGTTGGCAGATATGGATGTTTATGAAGCCATTACACCTGATTTACTGTTGAAATATGAAGCAATTTTAAGCCGCTCCAAATGTATTGTAGCGGATTTAAACTGTCCAAAAGATACCATTCAATTTTTATGCCATTTTTCCAAAAATCATCATTTACCCCTAGTGATTGTCCCTGTATCCTCACCAAAGATGAGAAGGCTGCCATGTGATTTGCATGGGGTGACTTGGTTGATTACCAATCGGGATGAAACGGAAACTTACTTTCAATCCGAAATCAAAAATGAGGAAGATTGGAAACAAGCTGTAGAAAAATGGCTATCAATTGGTGTAGCCAATGTAATTATTACTAATGGAAAAAAAGGTTCTATGATTGGGAATAAAGACGAAGGAATTATCCACGTTCCTGCTGTGGAAACAAGCAACATTGTGGATGTGACGGGAGCTGGAGATGCGTTCTCTGCAGCAGTTATTTACACTTGGCTAGAAGGAAAAACCTTTATAGATATTGCTAAAGCCGGAAGCATCAATGCATCGAAAACACTCCAATCCCCTTTTACCGTTAGGCAAGATTTATTTGCTACACAACTACAAAAAGACATGGAGGAACTGTCATGAAACAATATTTATTTTTTTCAGAAGAAGTAAGCGTTGCCAAAGAACAAGGCAAACCTATTGTTGCCTTAGAATCTACCATTATCTCGCACGGCATGCCTTATCCGCAAAATGTTCAAACCGCTCGAGAAGTGGAACAAATCATTCGTGACCATGGAGCTGTTCCAGCAACCATTGCAATCATGGATGGTAAAATAAAAATCGGCTTATCTAATGACGAGCTGGAGGTGTTCGGAAAAAGCAAAGAGGTAGCCAAAGCTTCCAGACGCGACTTAGCTTACTTACTTGCAACGAAAAAACTTGGTGCCACCACCGTAGCTGCGACAATGATTTGCGCTGAATTAGCAGGGATTCCTATCTTCGTCACCGGAGGGATTGGCGGAGTTCACCGCGGTGCAGAAACAACAATGGATATTTCCGCAGACTTGGAGGAATTAGGTCAAACAAATGTTGCTGTCATTTGTGCAGGGGCCAAATCCATTTTGGATTTAGGATTAACCATGGAATATCTCGAAACAAAAGGTGTACCGGTTATAGGCTATCAAACCGACGTTCTTCCAGCCTTCTTCACACGCACAAGTGCATTTCCACTCCATTTGCGGACAGATCATGTGGATGAAATTGCCTCCACTTTAAAAGTGAAATGGGATTTGGGCCTAAATGGCGGTGTTGTCATTGCAAACCCCATTCCGGAAGAACATGCCATGGAAGAGAAATTTATTAACAAAATCATTGAATCAGCCTTAAAAGAAGCGGAAGAACGCCATATTACCGGTAAAGACGTTACACCGTACTTACTTGCAAAAGTAAAAGAACTAACAGAAGGCAAAAGCTTAGAAGCAAACATTGCCTTAGTAAAAAACAACGCCGTTCTTGGCGCTCAACTCGCTGTCAAATTTCACTCAATAAATGCTTAAATAGAAAGGGGCTGTCCGGAAAGTGGTATTTCAGCCGAAATCTTTATAAAAGCAAAACCCAAGAATGCTGTTAAATCAACATTCTTGGGTTTTTAATTTGGGTTCATTTTTCTCTTAAATGGACTTTTTAGACAGCCCCTTTTATTTTTCCTAATATAAGGTGAAAAATCTTAATAGGTTTTTTTAAGCACTTCCCCCACGGCTAGAAATCTCCTCTGAATGTTCAAAAGCAAGATGAATCAATTGTTTTACATGATCATCATCTAGGGAATAATAAACTAGCTTCCCTTCTTTTCGATATTTAGCAAGACCAAGATTCTTTAAATGACGAAGATGATGAGAGGCTGTCGCCGTCGTGGCTCCGACAATTTGAGCCACATCACATACACATAGCTCCTCTTCCAGTGTGAGTGCATAGGCAATTTTCATTCGTGTTACATCAGACAAAGCTTTAAATAGCTTGGTCACTTCAAGAATTTGGCTGTTTTCGGCAATTTCCTGCTTAACGCGGCCGGTTTTTTCACGATCAACACAGGTTACCTCACATATATCATGATTTTTCATACCTGCACCTTCTTTATTTAACGCTTTGTTTACTTTCTATCATATTCAAACATATGTTTGAATGTCAATGAATTAGAAAAGACAAAATTCTATGTACCAGCAAAAAATACAGATTTACTGAGTTTCTCATTTTCTTTAAATAGCAAACATAAATAAAAAACTTACCTATTTATTTTACTATTATGAATATTTATTATGCTATTGCCAGAAGAAAAGTTATCGTCTTATAATATAAATACATTTTAGTTTGATAAAGTGATAAAGTAATAATGAAATAAAGGGAGTTCATTAATATGAAACGTTTAGTAGGAATGATTTTTATATTAGCTGCATTTTTCACTCTATTAACAGGGTGCTCCTCAGAAAAAACTACTGATAAAAAGGATGACACTTTAATTATAGGTATTGATGATAAATTTGCTCCAATGGGATTTAGAGACAAGAACAATCAAATTGTTGGCTTTGACATTGATTACGCCAAAGCTGCCGCTGAAAAAATGGGAATGAAAGTGAAATTCCAGCCAATTGACTGGAAAACAAAAGAAGCTGAGCTTTCTAGTGGCCGGATTGATCTTATTTGGAATGGATATACAATTACAGATGAACGGAAAAAGAAAGTCCTTTTCACTAAGCCTTATTTAAAAAATGCCCAAGTGGTCGTGACGCTCAACGATTCCAATATTGAAAAACTGGATGATCTTAAAGGTAAAGTGGTTGGTCTTCAGTCCCTTTCATCTGCAGCAGATGCTTTAGACGAAGCACCAATTAAAGAAAAAATCAAAACCGTTACCGAATTTGCTGATAATATACAAGCATTAACTGACTTAAAGAGCGGCCGGTTGGATGCGGTTATCATTGACGAGGTAGTGGCCAATTACTATATGACAAAAGAAAAAGAAACGTTTAAAGTACTCGATGAATCCCTTGCCCCTGAAGAATATGGAGTTGGGGTGAAGAAAGGGAATGAGGAATTGTTAAATAAACTTCAAAAAGCACTTGATGAGCTAAATGAAGACGGTACTGCCGCTGAAATCTCGAAAAAATGGTTTGGTAAGGACAAAGTATTAAAATAATATAGTTCAAAACAGGATTTCCTCAGGAAACCCTGTTTTGTTTTTGGAGGTTGTCATGATGTCTATGGATAATTTTATGACGATGCTGAAACCGATGCTCGAAGGGGCGCAAATGACCGTCCTGTTATTTTTCATCGCGATCATTGCATCGATTCCGCTCGGATTTTTAATAACACTGGCAGCAAGAAGTAACTTCAAGCCATTATCTTGGTTTGCTCATGGTTATATATATATCATGCGAGGAACACCACTTTTGCTTCAGCTATTACTCATTTGTTTCGGGCTACCAATGCTTCCAGTAGTAGGTGAATATTTGGTTTTGGATCGGTTTGTGGCCGCATGTTTAGGTTTTATTCTTAATTATGCCGCTTATTTTGCAGAAATCTTCCGGGGTGGTTTATTGGCTATCGATAAAGGACAATATGAAGCGGCCCAAGTTTTGGGATTGAATAAATGGCAAACGACGACACGGATTATCTTGCCACAAATGTTTCGCATTGCCCTTCCAGCTGTAACAAATGAATCGGTAACACTAGTGAAAGATACCGCGCTATTATATGCTGTAGCTGTACCAGAGTTGCTACATTACGCGCAAACGGCCGTTAACCGTGATTTTACCATTTTTCCATTCTTTGTTGCCGGGGTGATTTATCTTTTAATGACACTTGTCATTTCGATGTGTTTTAAATGGATGGAAAGACGGTTTAAATTTGAATAATTGGAGTGTTGAATATGGCGATCATCGAAGTATCCAATTTAAAAAAATCATATGGGCAACTTGATGTGTTGAAGCAAATTACTTTTGATGTCAATAAAAATGATGTGGTGGCGATTATCGGCCCGTCCGGTTCTGGAAAAAGTACGATGCTTCGCACTCTCGTTCATCTTGAAAAAGTAGACGGCGGTAGCATCACGGTAGCTGGCGATTCTCTAGTAAAGGACGGCATTTACGCTAGCCCGCAAGAAATTAAGAAAATAACCGCTAAAATGGGGATGGTTTTTCAGCATTTCAATCTTTTTCCTCATTTGACGGTACGAGAAAATTTGGAAATCGCTCCTAAAATGGTTAAAAAGGAGTCAGCTAGCACAATACGGGAACGAAGCAGCCAGCTTCTTGAAAAAATAGGTCTGATAAACTGGGCGAATGCCTACCCTGCCAAGCTTTCCGGAGGGCAAAAGCAGCGCGTGGCGATTGCCCGGGCACTCATGATGAATCCGGATATTCTGTTGTTTGATGAACCAACTTCTGCCTTGGATCCGGAATTAACTGGTGAAGTATTGCAAGTCATGAAAGATCTTGCCGAAGAACATATGACGATGATTGTCGTAACACATGAAATGGGGTTTGCAAAAGAAGTGGCCAATCGTGTTATCTTCATGGATAATGGAGAAATCATTGAATCCGGTCACCCAACGGAATTATTTGAGAACCCACAGTTTGAACGGACAAAAGCATTTTTGAACCGGAGTTTGAAGTAAATTTTCACTCTAAGAATAAATGTTGTATATGCTCCCCAATCAAGACAGTGAAATAAATAACCTAAGCGGCTTTAGCTCTATGCTCCATAGGGTTAAAGCCGTTTAATCGTTTTAAATAGAATGGTAATTTTTCCTTTAATCGAAAAATGTTGTTCCAGTTTCAGGACAATGTTTTGCTAATTCCTCAAAAGATTTCTATCAAGCACATCGCCCTAAGTACACACCAAATTGAAACCTAGAAAGAATCCTATATAAACCCTTCCTAATATCATAAATGTTACCAACTAAGCAGATGGATCAGAAGAATATCGTAACTTACCAACTCCTAGTTCGCCTGACCCATTTAATAGTTGATTGATGGTCGATTGAACAAGTTCAACATGACTAATTTCTTCTAGGAAAATTCCTCTAATTAAGTCCCGAAATTCTTTTGCTGGCCCCCGAAAATTAGAGCTTTGAAAAAAGAACTGCATCATCGTTCTCATTTCACCAAAACGCCCACCTAATACTTCTTGAAGAACTTTAGCTGCAGCCGGATCAGGCTCATCCGGAATAATAGGATTAATCAAATCTTCTTTGTAGAAATACACTGTTATACCTCCAAATAGAAATGGTAAATTCCATTTTATTATTCCGGTATTAATCAAGGAACAACAGGTGCACCATTAGAGGAGGCAACCGCCCATGCCAACCCATATCACTTTATTATGGGGGCTCAAGCCTCTCTTCCAGTCGATGCTGCTGGGCTTCCTTGGCTAGGTAGTTATGTCTATAGCCACGGAAATTTGATTACCGATCTCCTTGATAATCTTGTTGTAGAATCAACAGGAGTTTTACAAAAAACAAGGATTTATGAGATGAGTTCCAATAAAGCGTTCAGAGAAACACTAGCATTCCTGATTGTTCGGGATAACGCTCATCAAAATGCTTATGCTAAAGCTTTAGAAAAGTTAGGCGTGAATTGGGCAAAGATCTTTCCTGTTCCGAATTATGATATCAATAAATATCCTGAATGTAGGAAATATGTTGAAATGGGATATAATAATGTCTTGTTTAATTTCAGATTGGATGAAACACGAATGGCTGAAATATTCCAAGGCGAATCTCCAAGCAGAAGTTCAGGGCAGTTAAGTGTGGTAGGACCACCACAAGGAGCTCCAGTTCCAGTACTTCCAGAAATGCCAAACGAGCATAGTCCAGGACTGTCTGATCTAAATACTTAACCATCTGAGACGGATCGAACATGTCCTTTCGTATTGGGGAAACAGTTATAAAACAGATGGTAACATTATCTCCTTTAATAAAGAGAGCTCGACGATTCGTCGAGCTCGATGCCATAAAAGCCTAATGAAGTATCATTTATCCAGTTTTCTTATCATATTTCCTCTGTTCCTGAACGAAAAGGATTCCTAGTTCGTGATGGTCCCCATCAAAAAGGGCGCGTTGCTCAAAGCGAATTTCGCCGTTTGTGTCAAGGACTTCCAGTTTGCAGTGAGCTCGGTTTTTTTGAAGAGCCTCGTAAAAAGTAGATTCATCATGAACCTTCATCCCATTAACCTTTGCAATGATTTCACCGACTTTTAGTCCCATTTTATTCGCTGGCGAACCTGGGATAATTCCAATAATCATTAATCCCTGATTCTTTTTCGAAAAATAAAATGGTCTATTTTCGTCCTTTAAGTAAGCCATTAAAGAGATCATTTCACGTCCAATGACGGCCAGAGCTGCCATAACAATAGAGATCAGCGGATACCAATAACCGGCAATGGATAATAAAGTGATAAGCCCGCCTAAAAATATTACCTGCCTTCCATGTTGTTGAATGGCTACAGTTGGAAGCATCCCCTTCACCTGCTGATGAAAACCAATGGCAAAAGGAACGAGAATAAGAGAGTACTCTTTTTCTCCTAAATGAAACACCGGCCACCAGTCAATAGGTAGCTGGAGAGCATTGCCCGGAATTAACAAGAACATCGGCAACATCCAAAGCCGTTTAATTTCATGGACTCCAATCATTTGACCACGTTTACTTTTGATCAGTTTCGGAGATGTTCCGATTCCTCCATTTTTTACAATCAACATTCCTTCAGCGATTAATAATAAACCGAGGACAATCACAATGGAAGGGTAGATCTTCTCATCGATTTTTGCAAAAACATGAGATAATAGAGGTATGTTCCAGTTTGTATCTGCTAAAAAAATCACACTGAAAAATGCCGCTCCGACTGTATAGGCCGGTGAAATCCAACGTACATTTGTGGTAAGGGAGAGCAATAAAGTAAAGACGGCTATCAGTAAAATCGCCGCAAACGGAATAGTCACACCGATGGCAACAACGATGATTGAAAGCGCCAAACCAATAAAAATCCCATGTGGGAACAACTGTCGGAGCTCAAAATACGCATCCTCCGCCCGTATATGGAAATTTTTTCGCTCACGTTTCACCCTCATAACCCCTAAAATTCCTGCGAGGAAAAAGAGATAGTATAATACGGGATTAAGAAAGAATTTGCCTGTCCCTTTAAGAAGCTCCACAAGCCATATTTGCACCAATACAGTCACCTACCTCTATCATTCATTTTTCTAGTAATTTTTTATAAAAGTCTCTAAATTTTATTTTACCATAAAATATAGGTCTAGTTTCTAGAAATCTGTTAAAAGTCTATTTTGCTAGACATGTATTGGGATAGCAGATTTTGCGAAAGTAAATTCCTTTCTAATGTTAGTTGGATCCCCATTCACAAAAGATCATGAACCTCGAAATTTGTTGGTATTTCCGCGGAAATGATCATAATTTGTAAAAAAAAGAGCAGTGAATGGCTTTCCCATTCAACTGCTCCTTTTCACATACAACTATTTAGCAACCAATCTTAATGCAGCCTGTAGCTGAAGGTCGTTTTTCTCCTTCTTCATTTCATTCATGGCTGCTGTCTCGAGCTTGGCCGCTGTTTTTGCATCAATTTTCCCCGTTACAGGAAGTTTATGATTTTGCTGAAAGACTTTGACGGCATCCACCGTTTCTTCACTAAAATATCCATCTGTTCGTCCCGGACCTAAACCTAAGGCTTCTAAAATCTCTTGGGCATTTTTCACTTGCTCATTATTCATGTCCTGTTCCAGTGGCTCCTCTACCTGAAGCGGATGGGTAGAAAAGATTTTTGGCTGCGAAACCTTCACATCAGGTTTAATACCTTTTTTGTGAATCCAATTTCCATTAGGTGTAAGCCATTTAAATAAGGTAAGTTTGATGTTACTACCATCCTCCATTGGCATTGCTTGCTGAACCGTCCCTTTTCCAAAAGTTTTTTCCCCGACAATTTGATAGCCAGCTGCCTCTTGGAGAGCTCCTGCTAATATTTCTGAAGCAGAGGCACTGCCCTTGTTAACCAGAACTGCTACCGGGTATTCCTTTTTCTCGGAAAGGCTTGAGAAAAATCGTTGTTTTTTACCATCTCGTTTCTCAATTTGAACGTATGGTTTATCATTTGGGACAAATTCCTTTAAGATCTCTTCTACACTATATAATAGACCACCAGGATTTCCGCGTACATCAATAATCAACCCTTTAATATGATCATTTTCCAATGCCTTTAATTGCTTTTTAAAGTCGGCGGCTGTATTTTCAGAGAAGGAAGTGATTTCAATATAGCCAATCTTTTTCCCATCATATTTTTTTACATCTGAATGAACCGTTTCAAGTGGAATTTTATCGCGCTTCACCTTAAAAGTAAGAGGTTCCTTTAAACCTTTCCGAGCAATTTCGATCGTAACCGTCGTTCCTTTTTCACCTCGTATTTTTGACGTAGCCTTATTCAAATCAAGTCCTTCCACACTTTTTCCATTTATTTTTACAATTTCATCATTTGGCTTAATACCCGCCTTTTCAGCTGGTGAATTTTTGAATGGAGAAATGATGACAATTTTCCCATCCACCATGCCTACCTCTGCACCGATTCCTTCAAAGGAAGATTCTAATGTTTGTGTGAATTGCTTGGAGGTTTCCTTGTCCATATAGACAGAATAAGGATCCTTTAATGCGGAAATCATTCCTTGAATTGCACCTTCAATCAACTTTTCCTGTTCTACCTGTTCCACATATCGATTGAGTATTAATTCATAGGCCTGCTCAACCTTCTCGAGATCATCCGTTTCAACTTCTGTGTTCGCCGAATTACTGGCAGGAACCAATGCTTGCTCTAGATGGGTACGGTTCCCCATTTTCTCCTCCATTACTTTCATTCCAGCATAGGTGCCCCCTGCTCCGGTTAGTAGCGAACCTGTCATTAGGATAGCTATCCATTTTCGTTCCATTCCGTTATCCCCCTGTAAAAATGCCTTCTTTATTTTAGAAAAAGGCACAGAATTCCTGCTTGATTATTAAGATATATGATGGGGGTGGACGAGTTATGATAGGAGTCAGCTTTCTTAGCTAATAAAAAATAGCCTTATTACGGCTATTTTTCTTTTGGTGTCGCTTAAAATTTTTAAATAAAAAGGGCACGAGATTTAAAAATCTCCCTCTTGATCAGATTGTTCAACTTTTTCAATGGATTAGACAAATTACTTTATATTTCTCTCCCTTTATTATTCATGAAGCCTATTTGGGAAACTTGACTTATCATTATTATAAACAACCGCAAAAACAAAAAAAGGCTGCCACTAAAGGTGATACTTTTGAGGCAACCTCTTTCTTTTTAATCAATTATGGTAGTGGAACAATTCCCGCTGGATTTATAGCATTTCGTTTATCTGGTGTCCAAGGCCCTTTATGAAGTTCGAAATGAAGATGCTGTCCTCTGGATCGGCCTGTGTTCCCCATAGTCCCTATCTTCTGGCCTTTCTTGACTGTCGCACCACTTCCCACTGCAAGGGATGACATATGAGCATAAACCGTTGTATAAACCTGTCCATTTATAGAATGAGAGAGAAAAATACAATTTCCATAAGTAGTAGAATAGTAAGCTCTTATAACAACACCATCAGCGGCAGCAAGAATCGGAACACTTGCTCCATTAGCAATATCTACGCCGTCATGCCGTCCAGCACTGCGGTAGCCAAATCCGGAACTAACATAACCTGTAGCAGGCTGAGTCCATACTCCGCTAGATACGTGCGGTGCACTTCCACTACCTCCACCGCTGGATACTTTCGGAGCATTCCCACTGCTCGCAAAAGTACTGCTTTGGGTTGTACGGCTTTTTGCTGCAGCAGCAGCTGCAGCTGCCTTAGCTTGACGCTCTTGTTCTTGTTTAATTGCTTTTTGGATAGCCGCTTCTTGAGTAGCAAGAAGTTGCTCCTGCTCTTTCAAATCCATCATGTGACTGTGTTCTTCTTCCTCTTGTTGGACAAGTTGAGCCATCAACTGATCCTTTTCTGCTCGTTTCGCATTTAATTGCTTCTTCATGCTCTCTAAATCGGCAACCATCTTTTCCAAGCTTGCCAATTCTTTTTTCACTTGAAGCTGTGTGGCTTCAAGCTCTTTTTTGTCTGCCTCATGCTGCTTTAAAATATCCTGGTCTGCCTGCAAGAATGTGGCTACTGCACTTGCCCGTTCAATAAAATCGCTGAAACTTGTGGACCCTAGCAATACGTCCAGGTAATTAATTCCCAACCCATTTTCTTGATAGCTACGGACACGTTCCTTTAATAAAATATTACGTTTTTCAATACGATCCTTAAGCTCTTCTATTTTCGCTTGAAGCTTAGCAATCTCATCTTTGGTAGTCGCAATTTTTGCGGTTTTCTCTTCAATTTGCTTTGTTGTTTCACTGATTTCTTTATCAAGGGACTGGATTTCGTTTTTCACATTGGTTTGTTGATTTTTAATCTCACTTAGTTTTTCATTCGATTCCTTAATGTTTGAATTAACATTAGATCGCTGGCTTTGAATCTTGTTTTGTTGTTCTTTCAAGCTAGAAATGGAAGCTGCCTCTGTCTGAAGCGCAAATCCTCCAATAACTGTCCCCATTCCAACCGTTGCAGCAACAGCTAGTGAAATAGCTTGTCTCTTCATTCCGATTTTTCCTCCATTTCCCTTAATTACTATGTATTTTGTAATAATTACTATGTATTTTTTAAAATGATAAAAAATCTTGTACTCAATGAAATCAGGAAGGAGAGTGAAGGACTCCTTCCTGATGTTTCATTAAACCTTTAAGAATTTTCGAACAGACATCATACTTCCCCAGATACCAATCAATGCCCCCATTAACAGAAGCAATCCAGAAAGCTGATATACAAATGGGGTAAACGGTAGTACCTCAATAAAGGTACCAGTAAGCTTAGGTTTGAGATAATCATAGGCACGATAATAAGCAATAGATATCAGAACAATTGGAAGGATTGAACCTATTACACCAAGCCATAGCCCTTCAAGGAAAAACGGCCAGCGAATGAAGCCATTTGTCGCCCCTACCAATCTCATAATCTTAATTTCTTTTCTTCTTGCAAAAATGGTTATTTTAATTGTATTAGATATGAGGAAAACCGCAGTAAAGAATAAGCCAAGGATTAATACGATTCCAACATTTCGGCTTGCATTAATAAATTTAAATAGCTTTTCGACTTTACCTTGTCCATATTTTACCTTTGCCACATAGGCAAAACTTTCAACCTTTTTCGCTACTTTCATTGTATCATTCGGCTTTTTTGTCTTTACGATAAAGACATCGTTAAGTGGATTATCCTGTTCAAAAAGCTTAAATGCCTTCCCTTCTTCTCCCATGCTTTTAACCAAGGCATCTAATTCCTGCTCTTTGGAAGAGAACGTAACACTTTTCACTTCTGGGATAGCTTCAAGTTCAGCTTTCAGTGAGTCTTGATTCTCTTTTGTCGCCGCCACATCAATATGAACACGGATTTCCACATCTTCTTCCACTGTTTCTGCGACCCTATTTAAATTCATCATAATGACGAAAAAGACACCAACTAATATGAGAGTAACGGTAACGGCACTAACCGATGCAAAAGTCATCCAGCCATTTCTCCCGATACTTTTGAAACTTTCACGGGCGTGACGGCCAATTGTTCTAATTTTCATAACCGTATTCACCTCTATGCTCATCACGCACAATTCTTCCGCCTTCAATGGCAATGACGCGATGTTTTAATGTATTAACGATTTCCTTGTTATGAGTAGCCATAACAACGGTGGTTCCTCTAGCATTAATTTCTTCAAACAGTTTCATGATTTCCCACGACGTTTCTGGATCCAAGTTACCAGTAGGCTCGTCCGCAATCACGACGCCTGGCGAATTCACAATCGAACGGGCGATAGATACACGTTGCTGCTCACCACCAGAAAGCTCGGAAGGGAACATTTTAATCTTATGTTTTAAGCCAACAAGGTCAAGAACTTCCATGACACGTTTCTTGATAAACTTCGGCTGAGCTTCAATAACCTCTAAAGCAAATGCAACATTTTCATAGACTGTGAGATTAGGAAGCAGTTTAAAGTCCTGAAACACGACGCCAATATTACGTCGAAAGATTGGAACTTTGCTCATTTTTAGTTTGGCCACATTAACGCCATTTATCGTAATTGTTCCTGATGTCGGAACCTCTTCCCGATACATCATTTTAATAAATGTCGATTTCCCTGCTCCACTTGGGCCAACGACATAAACAAACTCCCCTTGATTTATTTTTACATCAATCCCATTAATAGCTGAAACACCATTTGGGTATTTTTTAAATACTCCTTGCATTTCTATCATTTATATCACCTATCATTTTAGTTTCAGTTCGGAAAATTCGACAATATTTGCAATAAATACCATAACAAATACATCCATAATTCAACATGATATTATTATAACATCAACATTCGTCAAAAAAAGCGATAAAAATATTACAGTTTCTTTTCAAAGAATACAAATAATGACTGATTATACCATAATTAGCAAAATTGGCTAGAGATTTGTCGAAATTAGAAAAGCGAAAGCCCCCTGCTCAGCGGCGTATGGCTTGGAGGTCTCCAACTGAGATAAAGGAAACACGAAGAGACGAAGGCGATTCGATGTTGACTTATCGTAGGGCGGAGAGCGAAAGACACTAGCCGCTAGGGGGCTGGAGCTAGACAATTCTCGAAGTCCAATATGTGCATTCTTATCTATTAGAAAAGCGAAAGCCCCCTGCTCAGCGGCGTATGGCTTCCTCCCAAAAGCTAACGCTTTCGGTCGTGCGATGCTATGCTGCCGGAGCTTTCCTTGTGGTGCTCACCAACTGAGATATAGGAAACACGAAGAGACGACAGGCGATTCGATGTTGACTTATCGTAGGGCGGAGAGCGAAAGACACTAGCCGCTAGGGGGCTGGAGCTAGACAGTTCTCAAAGTCGAACAGATATTTTCTTATTTTTTCGGAAAAGCGTAAGCGCCCTGCTTAGCGTCGTATAACCTCCTCCCAAAAGCTATCGCTTTCGGTCGTGCGATGCTTGTGCTGCCGGAGACTTCCTTGTGGTGGTCTCCAACTGAGATATAGGAAACACGAGGAGCCGTAAGGCGAATTGATGTTGACTTATCGTAGAGGCGGAGAGTGAAGGGCACTAGACGCTAGGGCGCTGGAGCTAGACAGTTCTCAAAGTCGAACAGATATTTTCTTATTTTTTCGGAAAAGCGTAAGCCCCCTGGTCAGCGGCGTATGGCTTCCTCCCCAAAGCTATCGCTTTCGGTCGTGCGATGCTTGTGCTGCCGGAGCTTTCCTTGTGGTGCTCACCAACTGAGATAAAGGAAACTCGAAGAGACGAAGGCGATTCGATGTTGACTTATCGTAGGGCGGAGACCGAAGGACAATAGCAGCTAGGGGGCTGGAGCTAGACAGTTCTCAAAGTCGAACAGATATTTTCTTATTTTTTCGGAAAAGCGTAAGCGCCCTGCTTAGCGTCGTATAACCTCCTCCCAAAAGCTATCGCTTTCGGTCGTGCGATGCTTGTGCTGCCGGAGACTTCCTTGTGGTGGTCTCCAACTGAGATAAAGGAAACTCGAAAAACCTTAGGTGATTCGATGTTGACTTATCGTAGGGCAGAGACTGAAGGACAATAGCAGCTAGGGGGCTGGAGCTAGACAGTTCTCAAAGTCGAACAGATATTTTCTTATTTTTTCGGAAAAGCGTAAGCGCCCTGCTTAGCGTCGTATAACCTCCTCCCAAAAGCTATCGCTTTCGGTCGTGCGATGCTTGTGCTGCCGGAGACTTCCTTGTGGTGGTCTCCAACTGAGATAAAGGAAACTCGAAAAACCTTAGGTGATTCGATGTTGACTTATCGTAGGGCAGAGACTGAAGGCGTCTCGCCGCTAGGGGGCTGGAGTTAGACAATTTTCGAAGTCAATAAATAAATTTTATATAAGAGAAAAACGCTCTGTGTTCCTCACAGAGCGTTGATAAAAATTATTACTTTTTAGCAGATAACCATTCTGCTACTTGTTCAGCATCATCGCCAGTTACAACGTTTGGTGGCATCGCACCTTTCCCGTTCTCAATGATGCTGAGGATTTCATCTTTAGAATACTTCGATCCTACTTTTGTTAAATCAGGACCCATTCCTCCTGTTAAATCACCGCCATGGCAGCTGGAGCATTTTTGATCGTAAATCTTTGCTCCTTCACTGGCAGAAGCAGTTTCATCTCCGCCTCCATTACCATTTCCATTATCATCTCCACCGCCACATGCAGCAAGACCCATAGTTAAAGTGGTTCCCAATAAAAAAGTAAGCAATTTCTTTTTCATTTATTAAATCCTCCCAAATGAAAATAATCCCACCAGTGCTATTGTATACCAGTCTTAGGCTTTTTTAAATCCCTCCCCTAATACCTCTGCAGCGTCCATAACAATGACAAATGCAGATGGGTCAAGGGATTTCACCAATTGTTTCAATTTTGTGAACTCCGTTTGATCGACTACACACATTAACACTGGACGTTCATGGTCCGTAAAACCGCCATATGCTGATAGTTTTGTCACACCACGGTCAATTTTATTCAAAATGCCCTCGCGAATTTCTTCCTGATTATTCGTGATAATCATCGCCATTTTGGAACGGCCGAAACCAACTTGAATAAGATCAATGGTTTTGCTTGTTACATAAAGGGCTATTAAGGCATATAAAGCTTTTTCAATATCAAAAACGACAGCAGCAGTCAACACAATCAGACCATCAATCATGACCACACATCGGCCAAGGCTAAACCCTGTGTACTTATTGATGATCTGCGCCGCAAGGTCAGTCCCTCCGGTTGACCCTTTTCCTCGAAAAACAATTCCGAGACCAATCCCCACTCCAATGCCGCCGAATAATGCGCCTAGCAAGGCATCATGAGTCCACGGTTGCCATCCTTTTGTTAAGAAAACAACAAACGGCAAAAACACTGTTCCTACCAATGTCTTCACGCCAAATTGTTTTCCTAATAAAATCACTCCAGCAATAAATAAAGGAATATTAAATGCCCATTGGACATAGGCTGGTTCAAAGCCAAAGACAGCCTTTAAAATCGTACTAATCCCGCTCACACCACCGGAAGCCACTTGGTTTGGTAACAAAAATACATTAAATGCTATCGCTATGATGGCCGAACCGATTAGCACTAGAAGATAATCTACAACAATCCTCGTTCTTGGATAGGTTTCAGTTAAATGGCTCAAAATATTCATAGATGATACTCCTATTTACTCTTTTATTCATAAATTTCCATTCATCGAGTGAGAGTATAGCATGAGTAAAAAATGGTGTAAATGGCAATAGTCTAACGTATTAAAGGGATAAATTTATATTTAGCATTTGCAGTTGAATCTGTTTTCATAAGGTTTGTTTTTTAGTACAGATCATGGGTTATCCCCTTGTAAATGTTAATATGTCATCCATTATTATGGATCCATTTCACTTCCACTCTAATCAAGTAGGAGGGGGTGACTAACCCCCGACCTCTCACACCACCGTACGTACCGTTCGGTATACGGCGGTTCAATTTCTGTAGACTTTTAAGCCCTTGGTTACTCCAATAGGAGTTTCCAAGGGTTCTGTGTAATATGGGACTTTTTGAGATTCGCCAATAACCTTTACGACTGTTCCCCCATTCATAAGCTTTCCATTCA